>NZ_JBFBIV010000005.1:0-122257 GCF_040702025.1 Streptomyces sp. NPDC088194
GCCCGGTTACATTCCGAACCCGGAAGCTAAGCCTTTCAGCGCCGATGGTACTGCAGGGGGGACCCTGTGGGAGAGTAGGACACCGCCGAACAATTTTTCAGCTCGGGTCCCCCGATTAATTCGGGGGACCCGAGCTTTTTTGCGTTCAGCACCCCTGTACGGTGAGCCCGTGCAGTACGACCTGGTGATCTTCGACAACGACGGCGTCCTGGTGGACAGTGAGCCGATCTCCAACCGCATCCTCGCGGACTGCCTCACCGCGGCCGGACACCCCACCACCTATGAGGACTCCCTCCGCGACTTCATGGGAGCCGCACCGCACCGTATCCACGATGTGGTGCGCGAGCGGTCGGGTGCGGAGTTGCCCGCCGACTTCGACGCGGCCTATCACGCGCAGGTCTTCGCCGCGTTCGAGCGGGAGCTGGAGCCGGTGGACGGCGTGGCGGTCATCCTGGAGAAGCTGGCGGCGGAAGGGGTGCCGTACTGCCTGGCGTCGTCCGGGGGGCATGAACGGATTCGGGTCGCCCTGCGGAAGACCGGGCTGTACGCACGGTTCGGGGAGGAGCGGATCTTCTCCGCGCAGGACGTGGGGCGTGGCAAGCCGGCGCCCGACCTGTTCCTGCACGCCGCACGTGAGATGGGGGTCGCCCCCGACCGGTGTGCCGTGGTGGAGGACAGCCGGCTGGGTGTGGCGGCGGCGCTCGCGGCCGGGATGGACGTGTACGGGTACACCGCGATGACGCCGGCCGAGAAGCTCGTGGGGGCGACGGCGCTCTTCCACACCATGGCGGAGCTCCCCGGACTGCTGTCCTGCTGACCGTTCCGGCGGCACGTGCCGCAGCAGGCGTGGCGGTCCGCACCGCACTCGGCAAGGAATCGTTTCCCCGGCCCCTACTCATCCGTAGCTTTCGCGCTTAGCCTGCTCGCTTATGGATGTCGCTCGCCCGCAGGCCCTGCGGCAAGGCCGAGCCGCCCTCGCGGTCAGCTTCTTCGCGCAGGGCGTGCTGTTCGCGTTGCTCGTGACCCGTATCCCCGCGATCCAGGACCGCTACGGGATCAGCGACGGACTGCTGCCGGTGTTCCTGGCGGCCGTGCCGATCCTGGCCGGCATCGGGAGCGTGCTGACCGAGCAGCTGGTGAAGCGGGTGCGGCCGAGCGTGGTGCTGCGCTGGGTGCAGCCGACGGTGGGGCTGGTGCTGGCCGGCCTGGGTGCCGGGGACCGGCTGTGGGTGGCGGCGGTGACGTTGGCGCTGTTCGGGGTGTGCGTCGGCGGGCTCGACGCGTCCATGAACATGCTGGGCGTGAGCCTCCAACGGGCCTGGGGGCAGAGCATCATGCTGGGTTTCCACGCCGCCTACAGCCTGGGCGGCATCGTGGGGGCGTCACTGGCCTGGTCGGGCGCGCACTGGCACTTCGCGCTGTTCTCGCTGTACGCGCCCGCGGCGCTGGTGCTGATCCCGCTGGCACTGACCGCGAGCCGCTGGTACCGCGACCAGCAGCCCGACGACGCGGCCGTGGCCGCCGCCTCCGGTGCCCAGGGCGCCCAGGCGCCCGATGGTGCCCGTGGCGCGGCCGGTGAGGGCCTGGCGGTGCCGTACGGCCCCGAGCCGCCCGCGTCGGCGACCGCGGGCCTTCCCGCCGCGTCCGGGGTGTCCGGGGTGTCCGGGGTGTCCGCCGCGTCCGACCCGGCCGGCGCGTACCCGGCCGTGCCCCGGGCCGTCCAGCAGGTCGCCATGCGGATGCTGCTGCCGCTGTGCCTGGTGATGGCGTTCGCGTACATCGGCGACTCGACGGTCTCCAACTGGAGCGCGAAGTACTTGCAGGACACCCTGCACAGTTCGGACCAGCTCTCCACGGTGCCGTACGCCGTGTACATGGTGACGACGCTGATCGGGCGGTCGGTCGGTGACCTCGGGGTGCGGCGGTTCGGGGCGGTCGCGGTGGTGCGGCTGGGCACCGTGGGGGCGGTGGCCGGGTTCGCGGTGGTGGCGGTGGCGCCGGGGCCCTGGGTGGGCATGCTCGGCTTCATGCTGCTCGGGCTCGGGTTGTGCGTGGTCGTGCCGCAGACCTTCGCCGCGGCCGGGCGGATGTTCCCCGACGCGTCGGACACGGCGATCGCACGGCTGAACATCTTCAACTACGTCGGGTTCCTGGTCGGGTCGCCGCTGGTGGGCGCGCTCGGCGACGCGTGGAGCTACCGCGGCGCCATGGTCGTACCGATGGTGCTGGTGGCGGCGACGCTGGTGTACGCGCGGTCATTCGCGGCCGGGCCCGCCGGGTACGGTGTCGGCCATGAGCGGCCGCGCACAGTTGATGTGGGATGACCAGGAGACGGCGTACGACTTCGGGGCCGGGCACCCGATGGACCCCGTGCGGCTCAAGCTGACCTGGGCCCTGGTGCGGGCGTTCGGCCTGGACGCGGGGTTGAAGGTGGTGGCGGCGCCGCCGGCCGGGGACTCGACGTTGGAACTGGTGCACCGGGCGGACTACGTGGCGGCCGTGCGCCGGGCCTCGGCGGACCCGCGGGCCGCGCAGGCCGGCGCGGAGGCGGGGTACGGGATCGGCAGCGTCGACAACCCGGCGTTCGCCGCGATGCACGACGCGTCCGCGCTGATCGCGGGGCAGTCGGTGGGTGCGGCCGAGGCGGTGTGGCGGGGCGAGGTCGAGCACGCGGTGAACTTCGCCGGCGGGCTGCACCACGCGATGCCGGGCCAGGCGGCGGGCTTCTGCGTCTACAACGACGTGGCGCTCGCGGTGGCGCGGCTGCTGGAGTTGGGCGCGGAGCGGGTGGTGTACGTGGACACGGACGTACATCACGGGGATGGCGTGCAGACGGTGTTCTGGGACGATCCGCGGGTGCTGACGATCTCGCTGCACGAGACGCCGCGCACGCTCTTCCCGTATGCCAGCGGGTGGCCGGAGGAGACCGGCGGGGCGGCGGCGGAGGGCGGCGCGGTGAACGTGGCGCTGCCGGCCGGGACCGGGGACGCGGGCTGGCTGCGGGCGTTCCACGCGGTGGTGCCGGAGTTGGTGGCGGCGTTCCGGCCGCAGGTGCTGGTGTCGCAGCACGGCGTGGACACCCACGTGGAGGACCCGCTGGCGCATCTCGCGGTGTCGCTGGACGCGCAGCGGGTGGTCGCGGAGGCGTGCCACCGGCTGGCGCACGAGCACGCGCAGGGGCGCTGGTTGGCGCTGGGCGGCGGCGGTTACGCCGTGGCGGACGTGGTGCCGCGGGCGTGGACGCATCTGGTGGCGATCGCGGCGGGGACGCCGGTCGCGCCGCAGACGCTCGTGCCGCAGGAGTGGCAGGAGCAGGCGTACGCGCTGACCCGGACGTCGGTGTCGGCGCGGATGACGGACGGGGCGGCGGCGCGCTGGACGGAGTTCGACGACGGCGGGTACGACCCGGCGTCGCGGCTGGACCAGGCGGTGCTGGCGACGCGGCGGGCGGTCTTCCCGCTGCACGGGCTGCTGCCGTAGCCGCGGTCGCGGCCCGGTGCCGGACCCGGCGCCCCACCCGTGGGAGTGATTTCGGAGGGTTCGTCATGCGCCGGGCGCACGACGTGGGCAGGATCGGCCGGGTGGTGAGTGTGGGTGCGCTGCGCGCACATCTGGTGGCGGTGGGGCTCGCGGGCCGGGTGGGCACCGCGCGGGAGCAGAGCCTGGTGAACTACGGGCTGTTCGCGGCGCGTGATCCTCGGCAGACCTGCGGGCTGGAACCCGACGGCGAGTGGGGGCGGGCGGAGTTGCTGCGGTTGATGGCCGACCGGTGCGGGGTGTCGGCCGATCCGGGGCAGACGTCGGGGCCGGACGCGATCGATCCGGACCGTACGGTGGCGGCGCTGGACGCCTTCGCGGAACGCCTGGCACGGGCGGCGCACGACCGCGTACCCGTCCTGTTGGGCACAGGACATCCACATCGTCTCCTTGGTTTCTACGCAACTTTGGCCGCCGCTCTGTCGGCGGCCGGGTGCCAAGTACTCACCCCGCCCTACGCTCGCTGCATGCGTATGTCCACACACTTCGGCGTACGCGCACACCGCCTCGGCTACGTCGGAGGGGTGGCTCTGGTGCGTTCGGAGGGGGCGGAGCGCGGGGCGCACACGCACTCGCCGCTGCCGGTCCGGGCGGCGCTCGCGGCGGCTGCCGAACAGGACGGGATATTGCCGAAACTGGTGGTCGGAGACCATGGATTCGTCTGCGGGGCAGGGCAGTTGGGCATCGAGGCGATCGGTCTGGGGGACTGCGACGACCCCGCGGTTTTCGTCGCGGAAGCGGAGGGCAGGGTGTCGGTGGCCGTACCACTCGACGACACCGCTCGCTCGGACTACTACCGGCCGGTCACCCGCTACGTGTTGAAGAGTGCGTGGCTCGCACAGTAGTCAACCCTTCGCAACTCCTCTTCCCCACTCGCATCATCCGCCCCTAATCTGAGGGGGAGCGCACATGCCTGTTTGGAGTCGCCGGAGGGGAAGCCGGTGGCCGTCATGTGCGGAAGGTTCAGGTGTGTCATGGCTGTAACTGAAAGTCGGCCTCTCAACGAGGTCGTGTTCCTCACCGTCGCCGAAGTCGCGGCGGTAATGAGGGTGTCGAAGATGACCGTGTACCGGCTGGTGCACAGCGGTCATCTGCCGGCGATTCGCGTGGGTCGGTCCTTCCGGGTTCCGGAGCAGGCCGTGCACGAGTACCTGCGGGAATCCTATGTGGGGGTGGAGTCTGCCTGAGCTGCCCGAGGCGGCCCGGTAACGGGCCGGTGACGGACCGCGTGGGCCTCGGTTACGTTCGTCCGCTCGGGGCGGGTAGGCTTGGCCGACGTAGGTCGTGTGGGCTCGGACGCCCCGCACCGAGTGAAACCGAAGCGAGGGTTGTCGTGGGCTCTGTCATCAAGAAGCGGCGTAAGCGTATGGCGAAGAAGAAGCACCGCAAGCTTCTGAAGCGGACGCGTGTTCAGCGCCGTAACAAGAAGTAAGCGAGCTTTTTGCCGCTCTCCTGCCCCCTTCCTCCGCCTGATTCAGGGTGGTCGAAGGGGGCAGTGGCATGTACGGGGGCCGGTCGGGGCGCGGGGGCGTTTCGTCACCGTCGCGCAACAGCGGCGGGGTACGGTGACAGCATTCCCCGAGGAAGGCGCTGAACGTGGGCAAGGTGGTGCTCGTCACCGGAGTCGCGCGGCAGCTCAGCGGGCGGTTCGTCCGGCGTGTGCAGCGTGAGCCCGAGGTCGACCGGGTGGTCGCGGTCGACGCGGTGCCGCCGGAGCACGACCTGGGGGACGCGCAGTTCGTGCGGGCCGACATCCGGCAGCCGATGATCGGCAAGGTGCTGGCGCGGCACTCCGTGGACACCGTGGTGCACCTGGACGTCAGCGGCACCCCGCTGGGCTCCGGCGGCCGCACCCAGGCCAAGGAGACCAACGTCATCGGCACGATGCAGCTGCTGGGCGCGTGCCAGAAGGCGCCGACCGTCCGGCGGCTGGTGGTGAAGTCCACCACGAGCGTCTACGGTTCCGCGCCGCGCGACCCGGCGGTGTTCAGCGAGACCACCCCGGTCAAGTCGCTGCCCAGCGGCGGCTTCGCGAAGGACGCGGTCGAGGTCGAGGGGTACGTCCGCGGCTTCGCCCGGCGCCGGCCCGACGTGGCGGTGGCGGTGCTGCGGTTCGCGAACATCCTCGGCCCGCGGGCGGACACCCCGCTCGCGGAGTTCTTCGACCTGCCGGTGCTGCCCACCGTGTTCGGGTACGACCCCAGGTTGCAGTTCGTGCACGAGGACGACGTCAACGAGGTGCTGGTGGTCGCGGCCACGGAGGCGCGGCGCGGGACGCTCAACAGCGGCACGTTCAACATCGCGGGCGACGGGGTGCTGCTGCTGTCGCAGACCGCGCGGCGGCTGGGCCGTCCGACCGTGCCGGTGCTGCTGCCCGCGGTGACGTGGGTGGGCCGGATGCTGCGGACCGCGGGCGTGACGGACTTCTCCAGCGAGCAGATCCGGCTGCTCACCCACGGCCGGGTGGTCGACACCCGGCAGATGCGGGAGACGCTGGGCTTCCACGCCGCGTTCACCACTGCGGAAACGTTCCACGACTTCGCCCGCACCCGGCAGCCCGGCCTGCTGCCGCCCGCACGGGTGGCGGCCGCGGTCGACGAGGTGGCGGCCAGGGTGCGGCGTACGGAGCCGGCGCGATGACGGTGGACGTGGCGGCGGTGGATGCGGTGACGGCGGATGCGGTGGACGCGGTGACGGCGGTGGACGGCGTGGGATCGATGCGGGGGCCGGAGCGGCAGAAGGAGCGGCAGCCATGACGGACGCGAAGGTCATTCCGTTCGGGGATGACGCCCGTCGCCGCGGCAGTGGTGGCGGCAGTGGTGGCGCAGGAGCCGGGGCGCGGCGGTCGCGGAGCCGGGAGCGCAAGGCGGGCCCGCCGGGGGCGGGCCAGACGGCCGAGGGGGGCGCCCAGGCGCCGCTGGCGGCCGTACCGGAGGAGGGCCCGGGGATTCCGGCGCAGGCGGACGGGTCGGAGCCGGCAGGGCCGGGGGAGGGCCCGCACGGCGGCACCGCGGCCGAGGGGCCGGCGGCCGGCACGAGCGGTGCCGGCGACTCCGGAGGCCCGGGGTCCGATCAGGGCGCACCGCTGGCCGCGGCGCTCGGCGCGGTCGCCGACCGGCTGCTCGGCGGGCCGTGGGAGCGGAAGGTCGCGGCCGGGCTGTCGTTCCTGCGCCGGCGGGTGACCGGGGACTACGACGTCGACGAGTTCGGTTTCGACGCCGACCTCACCGACCAGGTGCTGCTGTCGCTGCTGCGCCCGCTGTACGAGGGGTACTTCCGGGTCGAGGTCAAGGGCATCGAGAACATCCCCGCGGAGGGCGGCGCCCTGGTGGTGTCGAACCACTCCGGGACGCTGCCGTTCGACGCGCTGATGACCCAGGTCGCCGTGCACGACCACCACCCGGCCGGGCGGCACCTGCGGCTGCTGGCCGCGGACCTGGTGTTCGTGCTGCCGGTCATCAACGAGCTGGCGCGCAAGGCCGGACACACCCTGGCCTGCTCGGAGGACGCGCAACTGCTGCTGGAGCGGGGCGAGGTGGTCGGGGTGATGCCCGAGGGCTTCAAGGGCCTGGGGAAGCCCTTCTCCGAGCGGTACAAGCTCCAGCGGTTCGGGCGGGGCGGGTTCGTGGCGACGGCCCTGAAGACGAAGGTGCCGATCGTGCCGTGCTCGGTGGTGGGCGCGGAGGAGATCTACCCGATGGTGGGCAACTCCCGCACGCTCTCCCGCGTCCTCGGCGTCCCGTACTTCCCGCTCACGCCGACCTTCCCCTGGCTCGGCCCGCTCGGCCTGGTCCCGCTGCCGACCAAGTGGACGATCCAGTTCGGCGAGCCGATCCCCACGGAGTCGTATCCGCCGGAGGCCGCGGACGACCCGATGCTCGTCTTCAACCTGACCGACCAGGTCCGCGAGACCATCCAGCACACGCTGTACGAGCTGCTGGTGGAGCGGCGGTCGGTGTTCTTCTGAGCGCCGTCTTGCGGAGATCGGGGGCGGGTACGCGTCGGGGGCGGGTGGTCCGGGTGGACCGTCCGCCCCCGACGCGTGCCGTGATGCGTGCCGTCAGCCCTGGTCGTCGCTGCTGGTCAGGCCGAGACCGGGGAGGAGACCGGGGAGCAGCGGGGGCAGCTCGACGGAGTGGTGCGGCGAGCTGGGGGTCTCCGTCGGGGTCGCCCCGGGGATGCCGGGGAGGGTGGGCTGCGTGTCGAGCAGCTTGCCGGAGCCGCCGATGAGACCGTCGGGAGCGCTGTCGGAGGGCGAGGGGCTGGGGCTCTGCCCGCTGTCCTCTCCGGCCGTGCCCTTCGTGGTGGTCGTCGCCGACGGGCTGCCCGAGGGACCGCTGCCGGGGATGCCGCCGTCGTGACCGGTCCCGGAGCCGTCCGCGCCGTGGGTGGCGGGTGTGCCGGGGCGGTCCTTCTGCGGCAGGGACAGCGGCGCGACCTCTGCGTCTATGGCGTCGAAGAGCGAGGTCACCTGGTCGGAGACGTCGGTGAGCTGGCTGGGCAGCTTGCCGCTCAGGTCGGCCCAGCCCTGCCGGTGGCTCTCCGCGAAGGTGTTCAGCAGCTCCATCGGCTGGAGCGAGCCGTCCTTCTGGTAGGCCGCGGTGAGCAGGCGGTGCCCCTCGGACACCTCCTGGTGCATCCCGGAGAGCGCCTTGCGCACCTCGCCGACCGACTCGCTGTCGAGCTGGCCGCCGCGCCCGCGGTCCATCAGCCGGCGGGCCTCCTGCATGCGGGTGGACGCCATGTCGAGGTAGACCTTGCCCCGGGAGGAGTCGCTGCCCGCCATGTCCAGCTTGATGTCCTCCATGCTGCGCTTGAGGCCGTAGAGGCTGTCACCGGGCAGGGCGTTGGTGCTCGCCGCCGCGACGCCGCCGAAGGCACCGGCGGCGACTCCCATGGTGAGCCCGCCGACCGCGATCCGGCGTGACAGCCGGGAGCGCGGGGCGAGCTTGCGCAGCGCGGCCGCGGGTGCTCGCCTGGGGCTCTCGCCGCGTTGCTCGGGCACCCGGGCGGTGGCGCGGAAGCTGCCGTCGGCGATGGCCTGCTCCATGGCGGCGATCAGCTGGGCGCGCTGCACCGTTTTCTGCTCGGGGTCCATCGCGGGGCGGGGCCGCCGGCCGAGCACCTCGGCGAGCGCGACCATCGAGACCTGCTCGGGGTCGGCGTGCCGGTCGGCGGCATGGGAGCCGTGCCCTCCGCCGGCGCTGTGCGCGCCGCCGTGGCCGCCGTGCTCGCCATGGCTGCCCGTACCGGCACCCGCGCCGGAACCGCGGGCACCGGACCCGTGGCCGTCGGCACCGCCGTCCGTACCGGTACCGGCGCCGTGCCCACCGGTGGTCTCCTCGCGGCCGCCGTCAAGCCCGGCGTCCTCGACCGCCTGGGCGAAGGCGTTCGCCCGACGGTGTGCCGTTGCCTGTCCGATCACGGGCGGCACCTCCTCTCGTCTCCACACTCGACTCCTCCCGCCGTCTGGAAGGTTGCCCTCTCCCAGGCCGTCCACCCGATCGGGTGAAAAACGGTGAGCGGCGTGCGGCGCGGAAGTGTCTGCATGTGTTGCAACGAGTGCCGGTCCGGTTGGGTTACGCAGGTCTGATGATCGGGCAGGGTGAACCGTACGCGGTGCTCATCTGGCGTCTTCGGGCAGCAGGCGGGCCAGGGTGCGCACCGCGCGGTACTGGAGCGTCTTGATGGCGCCCTCGTTCTTCCCCATCACCCGGGCGGTCTCGGCCACCGACAGGCCCTGCAGGAAGCGCAGGGTGATGCACTCCTGCTGCTGCGGGTTGAGCTTGCGGACGGCGGTGAGCAGCGCCTCGTTGGAGAGCTGTTCCAGGACCGATTCCTCGGGGCTGCGGGCCACCTCGTTGGCGTCCAGCATTTCGCCGGTGGTCACTTCGAGTCGGAACCTGCTCGACTTGAAGTGGTCGGCGACCAGGTTGCGGGCGATCGTGACCAGCCACGCGCCGAAGTCGCGGCCCTGCCAGGTGAAGGTGCCGATACGGCGCAGGGCGCGCAGAAAGGTCTCGCTGGTCAGGTCCTCGGCGGTGGCCTTGGAGCCGACCCGGTAGTAGATGTACCGGTAGACGGTGTCGCTGTAGTGGTCGTAGAGCCGCCCGAAGGCCTCGGTCTCGCCGCTCTGCGCGGCTTCGACCAGGTCCATCATGCGGCCGCTGTCGGTGTCCGACGCGGGCCGGCGGGCGTGGGCGCCCTTGTCGGCGGCGCTCTGGCCGCGCTGCGGGCTGCTGTTGCGGGTGCGTCTGCCTGCGGCGGTGCTGACTTCGGCCAGGGCGTAAGCCGAGCCGGGGACGGTGGGACCGGACGTGGCGAGGGCGGGCACGGCGAACGCGGGGACACGCGGCAACTGGTCGGAGACCAGAGCGCGCAGCGCAGCCAGGCCGGAGGTGACAACCCCGTCGTGTGGGTACACGGGACTCCCAGAGGCAGAACTTCCATCACGTGCAGTACGGGACCGTTCACCCGTCGTGGCGACGTGTGGGTACCGGAATGCGTCTGAGGAGAATAACGCTTCGTACAGGCGACGCTACACCGAGTTGTGGAATTCGCCGTTTCCGGCACTTCCTGTGCGGAATCGTGATCGACCAATTATCGAACAGGGCACCCGAGTTGACCACTTGCAGTCGTGAAGCGCTCGTGTGAAGCGCGTGTTGTGCTCGTGTCGAAGTCGGCGAAGCGAGCCGCGTGTTCGACGGAGCGAGCCATGCGGGGTGGCCGCGGTCGGCCGCGCCGGGGCGTACGCGGGCGGACCGTGAGGGGGCGGGGCGAACGAGGGCGGGTCGAACGGCGGCGGGCCGTACGGGAGCGGGGTCCGGGTCTCCGCGGTCGGGCCGGGCGGCGCGGGTTGGTGCGGTTGGTGCGGGCTCGCCGTCAGCGGTAGCGCCGGCGCACGGCCACCGCCGCCAGCACCCCACCGGTCACCGCGCCCATGCCCGCGGCCGCGGGAATCCCGATCTTCGCGGCCTTGCGCCCCGTGCGGTAGTCGCGCAGCCGCCATCCCTCGGCCCGCGCGTGCTTGCGCAGCGCGCTGTCGGGGTTGACCGCGTACGGGTGTCCGACCAGCGAGAGCATCGGGATGTCGTTGGTGGAGTCGCTGTAGGCCGCGCACCGCGACAGGTCGAGGTCCTCGGCCGTCGCCAGCGCCCGTACCGCCTCGGCCTTGGCCGGGCCGTGCAGGGGTTCGCCGACCAGCCGGCCGGTGTAGACGCCGTCGACGGACTCGGCGACGGTGCCCAGCGCCCCGGTCAGGCCGAGCCGGCGGGCGATGATCGTGGCGGTCTCCACGGGCGCGGCCGTGACCAGCCAGACCCGCTGCCCGGCGTCGAGGTGGGCCTGGGCGAGCGCGCGGGTGCCGGGCCAGATCTTGCCGGCCATGTACTCGTCGTAGATCTCCTCGCCGATGCTCATCAGCTCCTCGACCCGGTGCCCCTTGACGATGGACAGCGCGCTGTCGCGGGCGTCCTGCATGTGCTCGGGGTCCTCGGAGCCGGCCAGCCGGAAGTACGCCTGCTGCCAGGCGAACCGGAGCAGGTCGCGCTTGTCGAAGAACTTCCGCTTGTACAGCCCGCGGCCGAAGTGGAAGAGCGCGGCGCCCTGCATCACGGTGTTGTCGAGGTCGAAGAAGGCGGCGGCCCGCGGGTCGCCCGCCACCGGGAACTGCGGCTCCTCGGTTTCGGCCGCCGCGTCGCCGGACCGCGCCTCGCTGCCGAGCGCGGCCTCCGCGGCGGCCTCTCCTGCCAGCACGCTCCGCTCGGTGGCGGACTGCTTACGGGGGGTGAGCCATTTGAGAGCGGCCATGTCGCGAGCATAACCAGATCGGGGGGCGGGTCGGCTGCGGCCGGGATGCGGGCGCGTGAACGGCGCGGGACACAATGGCGGGTATGACGACGACCCCGAAGACGGTGACCTTGATCGGCAAGCCCGGCTGCCACTTGTGCGACGACGCCCGAGCCGTGATCGAGAAGGTCGCCGCGGAGACGGGCGCGGCCGTGGCCGAGCAGGACATCACCCAGGACGCGGAGTTGTACGACCGTTACTGGGAGCAGATCCCGGTGGTGCTGGTCGACGGCGAGCAGCACACCTTCTGGCGGGTCGACGAGCGGCGGCTGCGCGCGGCGCTGGCCTGAGCGGGCGCTGAGCCCGACCCCGCGCGCACCTGACCCGACCTGGCCCGACCCGGCGCTCACCTCACCTGGCGCACGGCCCCGGCCGCCCGACCCGGCGCTCGGACACGTGAATCCGTGCACGAACCCCGGGGCATTTTGAGCGGATTGCCTACGGAGCCGCGTATTCGATTACCATCAGGGGCGTTTTGTACACCCGGGGGCGATGCGTGAGGAGTGTGGGCACGTGCTTCCGGGCCGGAGTCAGGGTTCGTACGGCTATGCCGTCGTGGACTTGGAGGCGACCGGCTCGTCCTCGCACCGGCACCGGGTGGTGGAGTTGGCGGTGCTGCTGCTGGACCCGGACCTGGTGCCGCAGGGCGAGTTCACCACGCTGATCGACCCGCAGGGACCGGTCGGCCCCACCCACATCCACGGCATCGAGCCGGAGCACCTGAGCGGGGCGCCGCGGTTCTCCGCGATCGCCGCCCGGCTGCTGGCGCTGCTGCGCGGCCGGGTGCTGGTCGGCCACAACGTCGGCTGTGACCGGGCCTTTCTGGTCGCGGAGTACGCGCGGCTGGGCCTGCGGCTGCCCGCGGTGCCCGAGGTGTGCACGATGCGGATCGCGGCGGCGGCCGGCGGCGGCCCCGCGCCGTACGGGCTGTCGCTGCGGGCCCGCGCCGCCGCGATCGGGCTCACCGACTGGAGTCCACACACCGCGCTCGGTGACGCCCGCGCCACGGCGGCGCTGCTGGCCCACCACGCCCCGCAACTGCCCGGCCTGTCCGAGCTGCTGGCGACCGCGGCCGGGCTGCGGTGGCCGGAGCCGTCCGACCTGCCGGCGGCGGCGGACGGCCTGTGGGTTCGGCGCAGCAACGATTCGGCACGGCGAACAGTGCCGAATGTCCGGCATGGGCATGCGTGATGCCCATCACTTCCGCCGGGCAAATCGGACACCATCTTTGTGCACGCGTTCACAAAGACATAGCCTGGCGTCCACGGGGCGTCCCCAAAGACCGTGGTCGCCCTCAGCCCAGCTCTACCCGCAGGAGCACCGTGGCAACTGGCCGAACACACCGACCGGCGACCCGCGGCCGAGGAATTCCCGAGGCCACCGTCGCCAGGCTTCCGCTGTATCTGCGGGCACTGACAGCACTCTCGGAGCGCTCCGTGCCCACCGTCTCCTCGGAAGAACTCGCCGCCGCCGCCGGAGTCAACTCCGCGAAGCTGCGCAAGGACTTCTCCTACCTCGGCTCCTACGGGACGCGCGGGGTCGGATACGACGTGGAGTACCTCGTCTACCAGATCAGCCGGGAACTCGGCCTCACCCAGGACTGGCCGGTCGTCATCGTCGGTATCGGCAACCTCGGCGCCGCGCTCGCCAACTACGGCGGGTTCGCCTCCCGGGGCTTCCGGGTCGCCGCGCTGCTGGACGCCGACGCGGGCCTGGCCGGGCGCCTGGTCGCGGGCCTGCCGGTGCGGCACATCGACGAACTCGAGGCGATCGTCGCGGACAACCAGGTGTCCATCGGGGTGATCGCGACCCCGGCCGGCGCCGCCCAGGAGGTCACCGACCGCCTCGTCGCGGCCGGCGTCACCTCGATCCTCAACTTCGCCCCGACCGTGCTGTCGGTGCCCGACGGGGTCGACGTGCGCAAGGTCGACCTCTCCATCGAACTGCAGATCCTCGCCTTCCACGAGCAGCGCAAGGCCGGTGAGGAACGCCAGGACCCGGACGGTGACGTACCCGCCGTGATGCCGGCATGAGCGAGCGCAGCGAGAGCACCCTCGGAAGGTGCGCCCCGGCCGCGGGCCGGCCCGAGCACAGCGGGAGGCGCGCATGAGCCTCCTTGTCGTCGGGCTGAGCCACCGCACCGCGCCGGTCAGCGTCCTCGAGCGCGCCGCGCTGCCCGAGGGCGCGCGCGCCAAGCTGCTCCAGGACACGGTGGCCTGCGAACCGGCCACCGAGGCCGCGGTGCTGGCCACCTGCAACCGCATAGAGCTGTACGCCGACGTCGACAAGTTCCACGCCGGGGTGGCCGAACTGACCACGCTGCTCGCCCAGCACAGCTCCGCCGGCCTGGACGAGCTGACCCCGCACCTGTACGTGCACTACGAGGACCGGGCCGTCCACCACCTGCTGTCGGTGGCCTGCGGGCTGGACTCCATGGTGGTCGGCGAGGGCCAGATCCTCGGCCAGATCAAGGACGCCCTCGCCCTCGGCCAGCAGCAGCACACCGCCGGGCGCCTGCTCAACGACCTGTTCCAGCAGGCGCTGCGAGTCGGCAAGCGGGCCCACTCCGAGACCGGCATCGACCGCGCCGGACAGTCCCTGGTCACCTTCGGACTGTCCCAACTGGCCCCCGCCACCGGCCCGCTCGACGGCCGCAGCGCCCTGGTGGTCGGCGCCGGATCGATGTCCTCGCTCGCCGCGGCGACCCTCGCCCGGGCCGGCGTCCGCGAGTTGGCGATCGCCAACCGCACCGTCGAACGCGCCCAGCGGCTGGCCCGCGCGCTCGCCGACCAGCACCCCGGCCTGAGCACCCGCGCCCTCACCATCGCCGACGTGCCCGACGCCGTCGCGCAGGCCGACCTCGTGGTGTCCTGCACCGGCGCCACCGGCCTGGTGCTGACCGCGGACGACCTGCGGACCGCCGTCGCCCGCCGCACCGGCGAAGGACCGCTGGCCGTACTGGACCTGGCGATGCCGCGGGACGTGGACTCGGCCGCCCACCAGCTCGACGGCCTGCACTTCGCGGACATCGAGTCGCTCGCCGCGGCCTCCGCCGACGCCCCGATGGCCGCCGACGTGGACCAGGTGCGGGCGATCGTCTCCCAGGAGGTCGCCGCCTTCGGCGCGGCCCAGCGGGCGGCCCGGATCACCCCCACCGTGGTGGCGCTGCGCGCGATGGCGGCCGACGTCGTGGCGGGTGAACTTTCCCGACTCGACGGTAGGCTGCCCGATCTGGACGACAAGCAGCGCGCCGAGATCACCCAGACGGTACGCCGTGTGGTGGACAAACTCCTGCACGCTCCGACCGTGCGGGTCAAGCAGCTTGCCGGTGAGCCCGGCGGCGCCGGGTACGCCGACGCGCTGCGTGAACTCTTCGACCTCGACCCGCAGGCGGTCGCCGCCGTCAGCCGGGCCGACACCCGGCCGCCGACCCGGGTGGCACAGAACCGAATCGAGGCGGGCAATGAGTAACCCTGCGGGGCCGGGACCGGAAACGGTGCGGCCGTCGGCCGCGGCCCCCGGACCGATCGGCGCCGGTGCCGCCACCGCGGAGGCGGGCCCGGCAACGGACCGGCCCGCGCCGGCCGCTGACGTGCGCGCGCCCCACCGCGACTCCGCCTCCGGCGGGCGACCGCTGCGGCTGGGCACCCGCCGCAGCAAGCTCGCGATGGCGCAGTCCGGCATGGTCGCCGACCAGGTACGGCAGTTGACCGGCCGGCCGGTCGAGCTCGTGGAGATCACCACCTACGGCGACGTCTCCAAGGAGAGCCTGGCCCGCATCGGCGGCACCGGGGTGTTCGTCTCCGCGCTGCGCGACGCGCTGCTCACCGGCGGGATCGACTTCGCCGTGCACAGCCTCAAGGACCTGCCCACCGCCGAGCCCGACGACCTGGTCCTGGCCGCGATCCCGGTCCGCGAGGACCCCCGCGACGCGCTGGTGGCCCGTGACGGCCTCACCTTCGCCGAGCTGCCGCCCGGCGCCAAGGTCGGCACCGGCTCGCCGCGCCGCATGGCGCAGCTCAACGCGTGGGCACGGTCACACGATCTGGACATCGAGACGGTCCCGATCCGTGGCAACGTTGACACCCGAATCGGGTACGTTACTTCAGGCACGCTCGACGCGGTCGTGCTGGCCGCCGCCGGGCTGAACCGTATCGGCAGGCTCGCCGAGGCGAGCGAGCTGATCGACACCAGCGTCAGCCTGCCCGCTCCCGGACAGGGGGCACTGGCCGTCGAGTGCGCCGCCTCCAACCAGGAGTTGGCCGCACAGCTCGCCGAACTCGACGACCCGTTCACCCGGGCCGCCGTGACCGCCGAGCGATCCCTGCTCGCCGCCCTTGAGGCCGGTTGCTCCGCCCCCGTGGGCGCGCTGGCCGACCTCGTGGCCGACGGGCAGTTTACCGAGCTGCGCCTGCGCGGCGTCGTCGGCACCACCGACGGCACCTCGCTGGTGCAGATGTCCACCACCGGTCCCGTACCGGCGTCGGACGACGAGGCGCGGGCCGTTGGCCGCGAACTCGCCGTGGCGATGCTCGCCAAGGGTGCGGCCGGTCTTATGGGGGAGCGCACATCTTGAACCCCGCCGCCGTCGCTACAACCAACCCGGCCGGCACCGCCGCCGGTCCGGCCGTACCAGCAGCCGGGCACGTGACCTTCCTCGGTGCCGGGCCCGGTGACCCGGGCCTGCTGACTCTGCGCGCCGTCGAGGCACTCGCCCTCGCCGACGTGCTCGTCGGCGCCGGACACGTGCTCGACGTCGTCCGCGGCCATGCCCGCGCCGACGTGGGCACGGCCGAACCCGCCGTCAACGGTGAGGTGTTGGACACCGCCGACGCCGCCGCTGCTGCCTCACAGCTTGTCATGTCGTCCGCGCGCACCGGTAAGCGGGTGGTACGCGCGGTGGCCGGCGACCCCGGTCTGGACGCGTCCACGGCCGAGGAGATGCTGGCCTGCGCCCACGCGGGCATCCCGTTCGAGGTCGTCCCCGGCGTCGCCGCCGCCCTCGGCGTGCCCGCGTACGCCGGCGTGCCGCTCAGCGGCGACGTCCGGTTCGTGGACGCGTCCACCGCCTCCGACCAGTGCTGGGGCGAGGTCGGCGCGAGCTCCGCGACGCTGGTGGTCTCCACCACGCTGCAGACCGTCGCTGCGGCCGCCGCCGAACTCGTCGCCGCCGGGCGCAAGCCCGACACCGCGCTGACCGTCACCGTGGCCGGCACCACCACCCGGCAGCGCACCTGGAGCGCCACCCTGGCGACCATCGCGGCCGAGCTGAAGGCGACCAAGGCGCTGCCGACGCCCGAGGGGCCGATCGCCGCGATAGCCGTGGTCGGCGAGCCCACCGCGTACCGGCGGCAGCTGTCCTGGTTCGAGACCAAGCCGCTGTTCGGCTGGCGGGTCCTGGTGCCGCGCACCAAGGAGCAGGCCGCCTCCCTGTCGGACCAGTTGCGCTCCTACGGCGCGGTCCCGCACGAGGTGCCGACCATCGCGGTCGAACCCCCGCGCACCCCGCAGCAGATGGAGCGCGCGGTCAAGGGCCTGGTCACCGGTCGCTACGAATGGATCGCGTTCACCTCGGTCAACGCGGTCAAGGCGGTCCGGGAGAAGTTCGAGGAGTACGGCCTGGACGCCCGGGCGTTCGCCGGGATAAAGGTCGCCGCCGTCGGCGAGCAGACCGCGCAGGCGCTGGTCGAGTTCGGCGTCAAGCCGGACCTGGTGCCCAGCGGTGAGCAGTCCGCCGCCGGGCTGCTGGAGGACTGGCCGCCCTACGACCCGGTCTTCGACCCGATCGACCGGGTGTTCCTGCCGCGCGCCGACATCGCCACCGAGACGCTCGTCGCCGGTCTGGTGGAACTCGGCTGGGAGGTCGACGACGTCACCGCCTACCGCACGGTGCGCGCCTCGCCCCCGCCGGCCGAGACCCGCGAGGCGATCAAGGGCGGCGGCTTCGACGCGGTGCTGTTCACCTCGTCCTCCACGGTGCGCAACCTCGTCGGGATCGCCGGCAAGCCGCACAACGTGACCGTCATCGCCTGTATCGGCCCCGCGACCGCGAAGACGGCGGAGGAGCACGGGCTGCGGGTGGACGTGATGGCTCCCGAGCCGTCCGTGCACGCGCTCGCGCAGGCGCTCGCGGAGTTCGGGCGGGCACGACGTGCCGCGGCCGAGGAAGCGGGCGATCCTGTCACGCGGCCCAGCGAGCGTCGGCCGGGTGCCCGGCGCCGCTCCCGGGTCTGACGGGCCCCTCCGGGGTGGATGGTCCCGTCGGTTCCGGGACCACCCACCAGTGGATGGTCCCGGAACCGGCGTGCAGGGCACCCCGGAGGGTCAGGGCCGCCCCGGGAGCACCGACTTTGCGTCGGGAAGAGCACCCTGCGTACGGGCGTACCGTGGAAAGCCTGGTACAGATCCGCACCCTTCTCCTGAAAGGCGGCGCAGCCGATGAGCAGCCGATACGGCGAGTTCCCTGGAGCGCGGCCCAGGCGCCTCCGGACGACCCCCGCGATGCGCCGCCTGGTTGCCGAGACACGCCTGAACCCGGCGGAGCTGATCCTCCCGATGTTCGTGCGGGAGGGCGTCAGCGAGCCGGTCGAGGTCTCCTCGATGCCCGGAGTGGTCCAGCACACCCGTGACAGCCTCCGCAAGGCCGCCGTGGAGGCGGCCACCGCCGGTGTCGGCGGGCTGATGCTCTACGGCGTGCCCGAGACCAAGGACGCGGTGGGCAGCGCCGGCACCGACCCGGACGGCATCCTCCAGCAGGCGATCCGTGACGTGGTGGCCGAGGTCGGGGACGCGGCCGTGGTGATGTCCGACCTGTGCCTGGACGAGTACACCGACCACGGCCACTGCGGCGTGCTGGACGACCAGGGCCGGGTCGACAACGACGCGACGCTGGAACGTTACGCCGAGATGGCCCGGGTGCAGGCCGACGCCGGCGTCCATGTGGTCGGCGCGTCCGGGATGATGGACGGCCAGGTCGGTGTGACGCGCGACGCACTCGACGAGATAGGCCGCCAGGACGTGGCGATCCTCGCCTACACCGCCAAGTACGCCTCCGTGTTCTACGGCCCCTTCCGCGAGGCGGTCAACTCCTCGCTCCAGGGCGACCGAAAGACGTACCAGCAGGACCCGGCGAACTTCCGGGAGTCGATGCGCGAACTGGCACTCGACCTCGCGGAGGGCGCGGACATGGTGATGGTCAAGCCCGCGTTGCCGTATCTTGACGTGCTGAGGAAGGTCGCGGACACCGTCGACGTGCCGGTCGCGGCGTACCAGATCTCCGGTGAGTACGCGATGGTCGAGGCCGCGGCCGCGAACGGCTGGATCGACCGGGAGCGTGCGATCCTGGAGACGCTGACGTCGATCCGGCGGGCGGGTGCGAACCTGATCCTGACCTACTGGGCCACGGAAGTCGCCCAGCGGCTGTAGCGGCCGCGGTGGTCGTACGGCCCGAGCGGCCGCGGGACCGCGGCGGTCATGACGGCCGCCGGGCGCGTGTTGAGGAAAGGGGAGGGGTCCGATGAGCCGGGGCATACCCTCGTGGGCAACGGTGAGCGGGCTGACCGCTGCGGCGATGGCCGCGGTGTCGGTGCTCGCGATCCAGGCCAGCGGATCGTCCCCGAGCGGCAAGCCGACCGCCGCCGGGCCCACCCCGCACCCCACCGCGACCAAGCAGCATGCCCCGCAGGCCCCGCCGCCGGTGCCCCCGCACTCGGACACCGGCAAGCGGATCGTCTACTCGCTCTCCCAGAACCGCGTGTGGGTGGTGCCGCGCTCCGGCCCGACCTCCACCTTCCTGGTGCAGCCGGGTACGGTGCCGGCCCAGGTGGGCACCCACTACGTGACCGGGCGCAACGCCACCGGCACCGGTGCGGACGGCGTGAAGGTCGAGCACCTGGTGTTCTTCGAGTACACCGCCGAGACCTGGGTGGCCTTCTCCGCCCCGGTCAACGACAAGGTGACGGCGCCCTCCTCCTCGCTGCACACCGGCGCCATCCGTGCCCACCGCGCCGACGAGACGAAGATCTGGAACAACACGGTCATCGGGTCCACGGTCGTCGTCCTGAAGTGAGCGCGCGCCCGGCCGGCCCGCCTCAGTCCCACCAGAAGGTCCAGACCCCCTCGTCCACCAGGGACTTGGCGTAGGCGCGCAGGGTGCCGGGGCCCTGGGTGATGTTGTCCGGGCAGAAGGAGAGGTGCTCGGCGGCGACGGCCTCGGCCTCCTCGACGGTGGTCGGCGGGGCGGCGACGGTGGCGGTCAGCGTGGCGAAGCCGAGGGCGACCACGCGCAGGCCGAAACGGTCCTCCCAGGAACGCAGCACCGCGCACAGCCGGGCGACGTCGTGCTCGTGGTTGACCGGGCCGGTCCAGCCGATGGCGGCGGGGACGTCGGCGCTCCGGCGGGCGTACACCAGGGCCGCGCGGGGGTCCCGCAGGCGGCCGGAGCCGGTGAGCGCCGCGGTGAGTTCGGCGGCGACCGCGTCGGGCCGGCCGGCGGCGGCCTCGGCGGAGGTGAGCAGCTTCGGGGCGAGGCCGGGGAAGGCGGGGCCGAACGGGGCGACCAGGTCGCGCAGTTCGTCGTCCCACTCCGCGTCCGCCGGGTCGTCGTCGTGGTCCGCGGGGCCGGCGTCCGCGTCCTCGGCCGTGTCGTCATCGCGGTCCGCGGATACGTCTGCGTCTGCGGATACGTCTGCGTCTGAGTCTGAGTCTGAGTCCGTGTCCGCGGCTTCGGCGCACAGCGGCCAGGCGTGGGCCAGGACCTCCTCGGCGTCATGGTGGCCCGGATACGACATCGCGCCAGGGTCCAACTCCCAGGTGGCGACGTCCTCCATGCTGGGTATCCCCCCGGACTCCAGCAGCACCGGCAGCAGGCCCACCGCCCGGGCCGCCGCCGGCTCCGGCCAACTGCCGGGCCCGGTCGGGGTGTCAGCGTGCCAGAGCAGCGGCTCGTGCCAGGTCCCATCGCAGGTGGTGTCTACCAGTCGCCCCGGCGGCAGCCGCAGGCCGAGAGCGGCACCGCTGAGGTCGTCCGTGAGCCGGGGGAGGGGGTTCGGAAGCATCGCCATGCCGAGACTCTAGGACCGGGCCGCGACAGCGTCCGCACCGCGGTCCTCGGCCCCCGCCCGGGCCCGACCCGCACCGCGGTCCCCGGCGCGCACCGAGGACCGCGGGCACGGTCCTACAGGCGCTCGGGGCTGCGGATGCCCAGCAGTTCCAGGCCCTTGCTCAGGGTGCGGCCGGTCAGTTCGCACAGCAGCAGGCGGTTCTCCACCTGCGCCGGGCCGCCGTCCGCGGTCAGCACCGGGCACTGCTCGTAGAACGTGGTGAACAGCGAGGCGAGTTGGAAGAGGTACGACGCCAGCCGGTGCGGCTCGTAGCTCTCCGCGACCTCCGCGAGGCTGTCCCCGAACGCGTCCAGGTGCAGCCCCAGCGCGCGCTCGGCCGGCTCCAGGGCCAGCTCCGGGTGGGCGACGGGCCGCTGGTCGGCGCCGGCCTTCCGGAAGATGGACCGGGTCCGGGCGTACGCGTACTGGAGGTAGACGCTGGTGTCGCCGTTGAGCGAGACCATCCGGTCCAGGTCGAAGATGTAGTCCCGGCCCAGCGAGGTGGACAGGTCGGCGTACTTGACCGCGCCGATGCCGACCTGCCGGCCGTTGTCCACGATCTCCTGCTCGGACAGGCCGATCTTCTCGCCCTTCTCCCGCACCACCGCGGTGGCCCGCTCGACGGCCTCGTCGAGCAGATCCTCCAGCTTCACGCTGGCACCGGCCCGGGTCTTGAACGGCTTGCCGTCCGCGCCCAGCACGGTGCCGAACGGGAGGTGCCGCGCCACCACGCCGTCGGTGAGCCAGCCGGCCCGCCGGGCGGTCTCGAAGACCATCCGGAAGTGCAGCGACTGCCGCACGTCCACGACGTAGAGCAGGGTGTCGGCGTGCAGGTCGCCGGTGCGGTTCCGGATCGCGGACAGGTCGGTGGCCGCGTACCCGAAGCCGCCGTCCGACTTGCGGACGATCAGCGGGACCAGCTCGCCGTCCTTGCCCTTGATGTCGTCGAAGAAGACGCACAGCGCGCCCTCCGAGCGCACCGCCACGCCGGACTTCTCCAGCAGCTCGCAGGTCTCGACCAGCATGTCGTTGTACCCGGACTCGCCGACGATGTCCTCGTCGGCGATCTCGATGTCCAGCTTGTCGTAGACCGAGAAGAAGTAGATCTTCGACTCGTCGACGAACCGCTGCCAGGTCGCCAGCGTCTCGGGGTCGCCCGCCTGGAGGTCGACCACCCGGCGCCGGCCCCGCTCCTTGAACGCCTCGTCGGCGTCGAAGAGGGCGCGCGACGCTTTGTACAGCCGGTCGAGCCGGGACATGGACGCCTCGCCCGAGTCCGCGTCGGCGCCCTCGGTGTGGTCCAGCGCGTGCGGGTGCTCCAGCAGGTACTGGATCATCATGCCGAACTGGGTGCCCCAGTCGCCGATGTGGTGGCGCCGCACCACCCGCTCGCCCGCGAACTCCAGGATCTTCACGATCGCGTCGCCGATCACCGAGGAGCGCAGGTGGCCGACGTGCATCTCCTTCGCCACATTCGGCTGTGCGTAGTCGACGACGGTGGTGCCGGGGGCGGCCTTCTCGGGCACGCCGAGCCGGTCGTCCGCCACGCGCAGGGCGAGGTTCGCGGTGATCGCGGAGTCGGGCACGCTGATGTTCAGGAAGCCGGGGCCGGAGACCTCGACCTGGCCGACCACCTCGTCCGTGGGCAGCGCGGCGAGCACGGCCGCGGCCAGCTCCCGCGGATTGGCCTTCGCCCGCTTGGCCAGACCCAGCACGCCGTTGGCCTGGAAGTCCGCCCGGTCGCTACGTCGCAGCAGCGGGTCGGCGTCGACGGCCGACGGCACCGCGGCCGCGAGGGCGGCGGAGACGCGCTGCTGGAGCGAAGCGGAGAGGGAAGCGACCGAGGCCATGGAGGTGCCGTTCCGTGTGTCGGGGAGATCGGACGTGCTACGGCGACGTAGCAGCATCATTGTCCCATGGGCCCCGCGACCGGCTCACCCGGTTATCCACAGGCCGCACGGTCGCCGTCGGGTTATCCACAGGCGGGATTATCCGCTGGCGAGCGGAGGCGCCAGGTCTGGGAGAATGAACGTGCCGGGCCGCTCCGGCCGCCGGGGCCCAGGCCCCGCGAAAAACCATCGGAAACCCCCCAGGAAGAAGAGGACCGTGGCTGCAAGCACCGAGGCCGACTGGGTCTCCCGTTTCGCGGACGACGTCATCGCCGAGGCGGAGCGCCGCGCCCCCGGGAAACCCGTTGTCGTCGCGTCCGGGCTCAGCCCCTCCGGCCCGATCCATCTGGGAAACCTGCGGGAGGTCATGACCCCCCACCTGGTGGCCGACGAGATCCGCCGCCGCGGCATCGAGGTGCGCCACCTGATCTCCTGGGACGACTACGACCGGTACCGCAAGGTGCCCAAGGGCATTCCCGGGATCGACGACTCGTGGGCCGAGCACATCGGCAAGCCGCTGACGTCGGTGCCCGCCCCCGCCGGCTCCGCGTACCCGAACTGGGCGGAGCACTTCAAGGCCGCGATGACCGACGCGCTCGCCGTCCTCGGCGTGGAGTACGACGGCATCAGCCAGACCGCGCAGTACACCGCGGGCGCCTACCGGGACCAGGTGCTGCACGCGATGCGGCACCGCGCCGACATCGACGCCATCCTCGCGCAGTACCGCACGAAGAAGCCCGCGCCCGCCGCCAAGCAGGGCCAGAAGCCGGTGGACGACGCGGAGCTGGCAGCGGCCGAGGGCTCGGGAGCCGCCGCGGAGGACGACGGCAGCGGCACCGGTGCCGAGTACTACCCCTACAAGCCGTACTGCGCGCAGTGCGGCAAGGACCTCACCACCGTCACCGGATACGACGACGAGACCACCGAGCTGACCTACACCTGCGCCTGCGGCCACTCCGAGACGGTCCGGCTCAGCGAGTTCAACCGCGGCAAGCTGGTCTGGAAGGTCGACTGGCCGATGCGCTGGGCGTACGAAGGGGTGGTCTTCGAGCCGTCCGGCGTCGACCACTCCTCGCCCGGGTCGTCCTTCCAGGTCGGCGGGCAGATCGTCGGACCGATCTTCGGCGGGAAGCAGCCGATCGGGCCGATGTACGCGTTCGTCGGCATCTCGGGGATGGCGAAGATGTCCTCCTCCAAGGGTGGCGTGCCCACCCCGGGAGACGCGCTGAGGATCATGGAGCCGCAGATCCTGCGCTGGCTCTACGCCCGCCGCCGTCCCAACCAGTCCTTCAAGATCGCCTTCGACCAGGAGATCCAGCGGCTGTACGACGAGTGGGACGCGCTGTCCCGCAAGGTCGCCGACGGCACCGTGCTGCCCGCCGACGCCGCCGCGTACGGCCGGGCGGTCGGCACCGCCCGCGGCGAACTCCCGCGCACCGTCCGCCCGCTGCCGTACCGCACCCTCGCCTCGGTCGCCGACGTGACCGCGGGCGCCGAGGCCCAGACGCTGCGCATCCTCTCCGAGCTGGACCCGGAGCACCCGCTCACCTCGCTCGACGAGGTGCGGCCCCGCCTGGACCGTGCCGAGGACTGGATCTCGACCTACGTCCCGGCCGAGCAGCGGACCGTGGTCCGCGACCAGCCGGACACCGACCGTCTCGCCGCACTCGACGACGCCGACCTCGGCGCGCTGAAGCTGCTGCTCGACGGGCTGGAGTCGCACTGGTCGCTGGACGGCCTGACCACCCTCGTCTACGCGGTGCCGAAGATCCGGGCCGGCCTCGCGCCCGACGCCAAGCCGACGCCCGAACTCAAGGTGGCCCAGCGGTCGTTCTTCGTGCTGCTCTACGAACTGCTGGTCGGCCGGGACACCGGTCCGCGGCTGCCCACCCTGCTGCTGGCCGTGGGCCAGGACCGGGTGCGTTCGCTGCTGGGCGGTGCCTGACCGGCCCCAGCGGGACAAGTGCCGGGGGTGCCGGCCGGTGGGGGACCTGGCGTGGTCCCCGCCGGCCGGCGCCTGCCGGGATGACGTGACGGGCTGTCGAGTCCGCTTCCGGCGTCCACGGTCGGCGGCGCTCGGGGCGGGGGCCGGCCCGTCGGCCGCTATCGGGGTGCCCGCGATCCGCGAGGCGCGGCGCCGTACGCCCGGTGGCCTGGCCGGGTGTGTCAACTGCGGTCGCCGATCGACGCGTTGGCGTTCGACGCGCGCCGGCCGCGGGGGCTGGAGGGAAGCCGGCCGCCCGGGCGGCGTCCTTGCCCCGGACTCGTGGGGCGGCACGCCCCGGGGGGCTACGGGATGTACTCGGTCTCCGCCTCGGACGTGTAGCGGTAGCGCAACTCGCGGTGCGCGGCGATGAGTTCGCGCAGCTCGGGCGCGTTGCCGCCGTATGCCTCCTCCAGCAGCCGGGCGAGCTGGCGGGCGTTGGGGAAGGTGCCATGCTCCCGCACGTATTGGCGGTAGGCGGCGAAGTAGGCGTCCTCGACCGGCACATCGTCGGGCAGGCGCAGGGTGCCGGAGGGGTAGGTCGCGAGATCGGCCTCCGGCTCCGGTTCGGCCGCCGGCTCGGGCGCCGGGGCGGCGGTCCGCTGCTCGGCCGGGCCGGGTTCATCGGAGCGCTGCCCGGGGAGGGAGACGCCGTTCGCCTCACCCGAACCGTTGACCGGGTTGCCGCCGTTGCCGCTGCTCATGCCGTTGACCGCGTCGCCGTCCGTGCCCACGCTGCCCAACGGGCGGGTGCGGTTGGGCCCGGCGGGCACCATCACCTGGGGCTGCGGCTGCTGGTGGGCCGGGCCCTGCCCCGGGAACTCCTCGCCGGGGAAGTCCTGCCCCGGCACCTGCTGGCCCGGCACCTGCTGCGGCATCTCCTGCGGCGCGTACGCCTGCTGCGGATCGGCGTATCCGGCCGGGCCGTAGGGGTAGGGGTACGGATGTCCCTGGGCCTGGGCGGCCTGCTGCGCGGCGAACCAGGGGCTGTCGTGCGGCGCGCCCTGCCAGTCCTGCTGGTAGGCCTGCTCCTGGAGTTGGCGTTCGTACATCTGCCGCTCGTACTCCTGCGCCTGGGCCAGTGCCAGGTCGAAGTCCTGGTCCAGCTCGCTCGCGGGGCCGGCCGGCCGCACGGGCCGTGCCGCCACGGCCGCCACCTGGTCGCCGCTGCGCTCGCCCGCCTGCTCGCCAGTGGCCTGCCCGGCGGCCGGCTCGGCAGTCTGCCCGGTGGCCGGCTCGCCCGTGGCCGGAGCGCTCGCCCCTGACGCGGCCGCCGTCAACTGCTTGGCCGCGGGCTGGAGTTCGATGCCCGCCGCCTCCAGGCCCGCGTCCGCGGTCTCGGACAGCGGTACGCCGTAGCGGGCCAGCCGCAGCGGCATGATGGCCTCGATCGGGGCCCTGCGCCGCCACGCGACGCCGTAGCGGGCGCGCAGCCGGGCGCGGTAGACCAGCCGGTCCTGCTCGCGCCGGATGACCTCTTCGTAGGAGCGCAGCTCCCACAGCTTCATCCGCCGCCACAGCCGGAAGGTCGGCACCGGGGCGAGCAGCCAGCGGGTCAGCCGCACGCCCTCCATGTGCTTGTCGGCGGTGATGTCGGCGATCCGGCCGATCGCGTGCCGGGCGGCCTCGACCGCCACCACGAACAGCACCGGGATGATCGCGTGCATGCCGACGCCGAGCGGGTCGGGCCAGGCCGCGGCGCCGTTGAAGGCGATGGTGGCCGCGGTGAGCAGCCAGGCGGTCTGCCGCAGCAGCGGGAAAGGGATGCGCAGCCACGTCAGCAGCAGGTCGAGCGAGAGCAGCACCACGATGCCGGCGTCCACGCCGATCGGGAAGACGTTCGCGAACCAGCCGAAGCCCTTGTGCAGGGCGAGCGTGCGCACAGCGGCGTACGAACCGGCGAAACCGATTCCGGCGATCACCACGGCACCGGAGACGACGATACCTATCAGTATCCGGTGAGTCCGGGTCAAACGTATCGCGGCCACCCGCGACCCTCCTGCTGGTCGGCACCTGTCCCGTGAACTGGCCGACCCAGACTGCCACATGCGGGTGGCGTCGGGAGGATCGGTTGACGCCGGAGTCGACTCGCGGTCGGACAAACGTACGGATACGGGGCCCATGAGGCCGAGTTGTTACGCGCTGCGGAGGGCGGCGGGCCGAGGCGGGCCGCGGCGGGGCTGCGGCAGCGTCGCCGCGGCGGCGTCGGAGGGGAGACGGAAGCGGAGGGGAGACGGAAGCGGCGTGGAAGCGGCGTTACGCGTTGGCCGCCGCGACCGAGGCGACCACGTCCTTCGCGGCGCGCTGGGCGTCGCTGTTCACGGTCTTCGCGCTCGGGTTCTTCTTGCCCTCCAGGCCGGCGCCGTCGTACTCCACGATCAGGACGACGTTGCCGGTGCGGACCACCACCGAGTCGTTCTGCGACTTGACCTTCGAGACGATCGTCCAGCCGCTGATCGAGCGGGCCTCGTCGCCGAGCCCGGTCACGCCGGTGGCGGAGGTGCCCGCGGTCTTCTCCACCGCGGAGACCTCGTCGGTGAACCGCTTGTGCGCCTGGAGGTCGGCCGCGCCCAGCTCGGGGGAGGAGTCGTAGCGCTCCAGAGTGACCGAGAGCCAGCGGTACTGGAAGCCGTCCTTGCCGTTGCCGGTCCACGAGCAGCCGCTGCGGGAGTTGCCGGTGTCTGCGGTGTCCGTCGCGGTGCCGCCGCTGTGCTTGGCCTTCGGGACCAGCTTGCTGATCGTGTCCTTGGTGATCGTCTTGCAGGACGACGGCAGCGTCTTGAAGCGCGCGGGCGCGATCGGGGGTGTGGTGGTGGCGCTCGGGGTCGGCGCGGCCGAGCCGTTCTTCCCTCCGGAGCCGGAACTCGCGGTGGAGCCGGAGGCGGAGTGGGACGAGCCGCCGGAGCCCGAGGAGCAGCCGGCCACCAGCAGGGCGGGCACGGTCGCGCAGGCGAGCAGCACGGCCAGGCGGCGCTTGGAGGGGCGTCGACGTCGTTCCATGGTCTCGGGTTCCTTCGGCAGCGGAGGCGGTCGGCCGGTTCGGCCCACCACCCTAAGGGGTCGCGGTGGACCCCTGGCCCGCGCGCCGGTTCAGCCCTCGACCTTGTGCTGGAGGTCGCTCGCCACCTTCTCGGCGCCCTTCTGCAGGTCAGCGCTCTTCGGTGGCTGTGCGTCGGTGGGCGACGACTGCGTGTAGGTGACGGTCGCCAGGACGTTCGCGGTGCGGAAAACCAGCGTCACCGTGCGGCTCGAGCCCTTTCCGGGCTTCTTCGCCACGTCGTTGATGAATGCGGCGTTTCCCACACCGGACAGCAGCCGCGGGGCGAGATCGGGGCTGCCCGTGTTCGCGTCGTTCGCCGCGTTCGACCCGATTGCGTCGTTCGAGGAGCCGGTCGAGGACGGAGTGCCCGAGCCGGACGAGGAGTTGCCGCCCGCGCCGCTGGTCGCGCTGCTGCCGCTGGTGCCCGCGCTCCCGGTCGACGACGAGGTGGTCGGGGTTGTCGGGCTCGTGGTCGACGGCGAGCCGCCGGGCGGGGTCGACGGGATCGACGCCGCCTGGGCCCGCTTGTCGAAGTCCGACGACGCCTGCGCCTCATCGCTGACCGACGGGTCGTACGACACCACCCGGACCAGGCTCAGGCTCAGCGAGCGGGAGGTGCCGTCGGCCGCCTTCACCTTCCACGAGCAGCCCACCAGCCGGTCGGTGTCGTACGTCAGGGACTCCGCGCCCGAGTAGTCCTGCAGACCCGGCACCAGCTTCTTCAGCGAGTCCGTGTCCACGGACGTGCAGGGCTGCGGCAGCGTGCGGTACTTGCCCGGGGGAGCGGACGAGACGCTGCCGCCCGTGACCGGCCCGGTCTTCCCGTCGCCGTCCGCGCCGTCCGACGAGCCGGAGCCGGTGCACGCGCCCAGGGTGGCGACCGCGACCGCGGTCAGCACGGCCCCGGCGGCGAGCGGCAGCCTTCGTGTCGACGGCAACGTGGACCGCACCGGCCGGACCCCTTTCGTCATTCCTCGCGGGTAATTCCTTGGCGCATACGAGCGAGCCTTGGACACAATGTCTATCGCACCCGGGACCGAAACCGCCCGTCGGGGCGGTGCGCCGGACGGCCCGCGCAAGCCCGCCGGTACGACCCGATCGTCACGCCGTACGCGCCCCCACGGGCTGTGCGGAGCGTGTCCTCGCTCCCTTTCTTCGTATTGTCGCTCAATTATCCGTACCGCCATCGGGGGGAATCCATGTCGTACACCGAGCTGCCGGGCGTCCGCGTACCGATCCGGATGTGGGCCGACCCCGCGTCCGTCGAACAGGGCGCCATGCAGCAGCTGCGCAATGTCTCCTCGCTGCCCTGGATCAAGGGCCTCGCGGTCATGCCCGACGTCCACTACGGCAAGGGCGCGACCGTCGGCTCGGTCATCGCGATGCACGGCGCGGTCTGCCCGGCCGCGGTCGGTGTCGACATCGGCTGCGGGATGAGCGCGGTCAGGACCTCGCTGCGGGCGGGCGACCTCCCCGGCGACCTCTCCCGGCTGCGCACCAAGATCGAGCAGGCCATCCCGGTCGGCCGCGGCCTGCACGCCGACCCGGTCGACCCGGGCGCGATCCACGGGTTCCGTACCGCGGGCTGGTCCGACTTCTGGACCCGTTTCGACGGCCTCGCCGACGACGTGAAGTTCCGCGCGGAACGCGCCGCCCAGCAGATGGGCACGCTGGGTGGCGGGAATCACTACATCGAAGTCTCGCTCGATGCCGACGAAGCGCTCTGGCTGACCCTGCATTCCGGTTCCCGGAACATCGGCAAGGAACTCGCCGAGCACCACATCGGGATCGCCCAGGGCCTGTCCCACAACAAGGGCCTGGTCGACCGTGACCTCGCGGTCTTCGTCGCCGACACCCCGCAGATGGCCGCCTACCGCAGCGACCTCTACTGGGCGCAGGAGTACGCGAAGTGGAACCGGGCCGTGATGATGACCCTGCTCCGCGAGGTCGTCCGCAAGGAGTTCAAGAAGGCCAAGCCGGTCTTCGAGCCCGAGATCTCCTGCCACCACAACTACGTCGCCGAGGAGCGTTACGACGGCATGGACCTGCTCGTCACCCGCAAGGGCGCGATCCGCGCGGGCAGCGGCGAGTACGGCATCATCCCCGGCTCCATGGGCACCGCGACGTACATCGTGCGCGGCCTCGGCAACACGGCGGCGTTCAACTCCGCGTCCCACGGCGCCGGCCGCCGGATGAGCCGCGGCGCGGCCAAGAAGCGCTTCACCACCCGCGACCTGGCGGAGCAGACCCGCGGCGTCGAGTGCCGCAAGGACTCCGGCGTCGTGGACGAGATCCCCAGCGCCTACAAGCCGATCGAGCAGGTGATGGACCAGCAGCGCGACCTGGTCGAGGTGGTGGCGAAGCTCAAGCAGGTCGTCTGCGTCAAGGGCTGAGCCGGGCGGGAGCGAGCCGAGGCCCGCGCCCGGCTGGTGCGCCCGGGTGCCGGGCCGGTGCACGCCGGCCCGGCCTGCGGCGAGTTCAGAGCTTTCCTTGAGGTGGGGCGGGGGTGGGGGTGGGTACTGTCCCGGGCACAGGGGCCGGGGTGTGGGGCCCACGGGGGAAACGCGAGGGGGACGCGGTATGGACGCGATGTTCTATGGGGTGCCCGCGCTGATCGGGCTGGTGGCGCTGGCGGTGGCGATCGGGAGCGTGCGGCGGGCGCTGGAGTTGCGGGCGGCGTGGCGCAGCGGGCTGACCGCCGAGGGGCGGTGCCTGCGGGCGTACACCACGCACAGCGAGGACAGCACCACCCACCACCACGTGTACGCCTTCACCACGGGGGACGGGCGCGAGGTCCGGTTCGAGGAGCGGAACGGGCCGACGACCCGGGTGGCGGGCGACCACGTCACCGTGCACTACACGGCGGCGCGGCCGGAGAAGGCGACGGCGGCCGCGCCGGGGGGCGTGAAGAACGCGGCGGGCGCGGTCGCGGTGGTGGCGTTCTGCGGGGTGATGATCGCGTTCTGCGCGGTGTTCGCGATCACGGTGCCCACGTAGGCCGTGTTTTGGAAGTAGCGCCGTCCGCCCAAAGGGCGGGGCCCGTGGCGTCTGGTGCTCCCCCACAGCCTGCGGCGTGGGAGGTGCCCCCAGATCGCAAGGCGGAGGGTTGTCCTCGTAGTGGGCCTACTCGGACCAGCCCGACAACGAAGCGAGCGTGCGTGCCAGGCGCCACGGGATGGGGGCACCTCCCCCGCCGAAGGCAGGGGGGGGGAGGGACTTCCAAAACACGGCCTAGCCGCGGCCGGAGCCGCGCGGCTCACTGCTCCCGGTGGACCTTGGTGTTGCTGGCCTGGGCGCGCGGTCGCAGCACCAGGAGGTCGACGTTGACGTGGGAGGGGCGGGTGACGGCCCAGGCGACGGTGTCCGCGACGTCGTCGGCGGTGAGGGGTTCGGCCACGCCGGCGTAGACGGCCTCGGCGCGGGCGGCGTCGCCGTGGAAGCGGGTGAGTGCGAACTCCTCGGTCCTGACCATGCCGGGGGCGATCTCGATCACCCGCACCGGCTTGCCGTTGAGCTCCAGGCGCAGCGTCTCGGCGATGACGTGGGCACCGTGCTTCGCCGCCACGTAACCGCCACCGCCTTCGTACGTGCCCAGGCCCGCGGTCGAGGAGAGCACCACGACGGTGCCGTCACCGGAGCCGGTCAGCGCGGGCAGCAGGGCCTGGGTGACGTTGAGCACGCCGAGCACGTTGACCTCGTACATGGTGCGCCACTCGGCGGGGTCGGCGGTGGCGACCGGGTCGGTGCCGAGCGCGCCGCCCGCGTTGTTCACCAGGACGTGCAGCGGGGGCAGGGCGTCCAGGGAGGCGGCGAAGGCGTCGACGGCGGCGCGGTCGGTGACGTCGAGGGCGTGCACGGAGGCGCTGCGGCCTTCGGCGGTCAACTCCTTGGCGAGCGCGTCCAGTCGGTCGGTGCGGCGGGCGGCGAGTGCGACGTGGTAGCCGGCCTCGGCGAGCCTGCGGGCGGTCGCGGCGCCGATGCCGCTGCTCGCACCGGTGACCACTGCGGTACGGGAACTCATGTCGGGCTGCCTTTCGGACGGTCCTGCTGCTGAGGCCGGTTGAGCCGGTCGAACCGGGTCGAGTCGGTCGAACCGGGTCGAGCCGCTTGACGGGCTCCGGACGCGCCGGACGGCTCGGCTCCTACCTGTTCAGCATAGGTGCGGCCGTACCGCCGGCGCTCAGGAGTCCGCGTTCAGCGCCCGCAGCATGATCTTCTGGTCGAAGGCGAGCAGGGCGACCGTCGTCGCGCACATCAGCAGTGCGAAGGCGACGTGCGCGGCCGGCGAGGTCGCCTCGACGCCGACCAGGCCGAGCACGAAGTGGACGCCGACGCGCAGCGCGATCAGGCCGACGGCGAGCTTGCGGGTCTTCCTGCCGCGCAGGATCGCCTTCGCCATCTTCAGCCGGCCGCGCAGCACGGTCCTGGCCAGCACCACGTTCACCGCGACCGCGACCACGATGACGATCCAGCCGTGCGGGTCGCTCTTGACGATGTCGTACGAGGCGCCGATCAGGCCCTCGAAGGCGAAGAACCAGACCGGGACGGGCTGGTAGCCACCGGTGGCGGTGCCGGTCTTGGCGTCGGCACCGCCCTTCGCGCCGGTGCCGGTGCCCGTGCCGATGCCGGTGCCGGTGCCGGCGGGGGCGCCGCTCCGCGGGGACGGCCAGGTCGTGGTCTGCGTGACTGCCTCGGTGGTTGCCATGGACTCAGCTTCGCGTCCGCGGGGGTGCCGGCGGCAGAGCCGGACGTCCGGGGTCGGCGATGACATCTGTCATGTCCGGCCCCGCCGTTCGTCACCCCTCGGCCGCCCGGCGGGCGGCGAGTACGGTGTGCCGCAGCAGCAGCGCCGTGGTGATCGGGCCGACCCCGCCGGGCACCGGCGACACCGCGGCCGCCACCGTCGCGGCCGACGCGTCCACGTCGCCGGCCAGCCCGCCCTCCGGCGTCGGGTTGGTGCCGACGTCGACCACGACCGCGCCCTGGCGCAGGTGTTCCGCGGTGATCAGCCCGATCCGGCCGGCCGCCGCGACCACGATGTCCGCCTGCCGGGTGACCGCCGGCAGGTCGGCGGTGCGGGAGTGGGCGACGGTCACCGTGGCGTCCCGGTCCAGCAGCAGGTGCGCCAGCGGCTTGCCGACCACCGTGGAGCGGCCGACGACGGTGACCGTACGACCGGAGAGCGGGACGTCGTGGAAGTCCAGGAGCTGGACGACGGCTTCGGCGGTGGCGGGGGCGAAGGCGGGGAGTCCGGCGGCGAGCCGGCCCAGGCTCAGCGGGTTCGCGCCGTCGACGTCCTTGGCCGGGTCGAGGGCGGCGGCCAGTTCCGCGGCGACCGCGCCCTTGGGCAGCGGGGTCTGGAGGATGACGCCGTGCACGGACCGGTCCGCGCTCAGCCGCTCCAACTCCTCCCGGATGAGCGCGGGTTGGCTGTCGGCGGGCAGCGTCACGAGGTCGCAGGCCAGCCCGGCCTTCTCGGCGGCGCGGGCGATGGAGCGTACGTACCAGGCGGTCGACTCGTCCTCGGTGGCGACCACCACGGCCAGCCGGGGCCGGTTCCCGCCGGCGGCCGACTCGGCGGCGGCAAGGGCGACTTCGGCCCGGATCTCGGCGGCGCGCGGGCGGCCGTCCAGGGCCACCGAAGGCGTGGCGGTCATCGGGTGATCTCCTTGCGTACGGCCTCGGTCACGGCGTGGGCGCGGGCGGCGAGCCGGTCCACGCCCCCGATGGCGGTGGTGAGTTCGGCCCGTACCGCCTCGTCCTTGATGCCGCCGAGGTTGATCTCGACGTTCACCCGGGCGGTGGTGGCCGCGGCGCGCGCGGCCTCGGTGGCGGCGGCGATGTCGGTCACGACGTTCGGGTTGCCGAACGGCAGCAGTTCCTCGGCGAGTTCGACCACCCGGGCGGCGACGGCGATCACGTCGGCCGGCGGCCGGGCAGCACCCGCGAGCGCGCCGGCGATGGCCAGCGAACGGGCCGCCTTCTGCTCGGCCTCGGCCCGCGGCAGCTTGTACGCGTCGGTGACGGCGGTGAAGGCCCGCGCGTCCTCCTGTGCCAACTCCAGCGCCCGCAGCCGCAGTTCGTCGGCCGCCGCGGTGATCGCGGCGACCTGCGCGGCATGTGCGGCGTACTTCTCGCCGGTGGTGTAGCGGGCCACCATCGCCAGCAGAGCCGCGCCCTGGGCCGCGTGCAGGGCCGCCGCCGCCCCGCCGCCGGGTGCCGGTTCGCGGGCGGCGAGCCGATCCAGATAGCCGCCGATCGTCTGGTCCTGCATACGGGCTCCCACCTCGCGCCTGGCCACTGCCGTCGTCGCCCCGACCCTATCGCCGGGGACCGCAGGAGACCGCCGGGGACCTCCGGGGAGCGCCGCGGACGGGCGCGTTCGCGGGTGTGGTCACGGGCGCGTTCGCCGGCGCGTCCACGGCCGTGGTCAACGGCACGCTCAGTGCTGCGAGGAGGCCCGGTAGCCGTCGGCCACCCCGGCGGTGAAGACGATGTCGGAGTCGGTGTGGTCGGTGCGGTAACGCGCTATCTCGCGGTACGCGGGGGAGGCGTACCAGTCCCGCGCCGCCGCCAGGTCGGGGAACTCGATCACGATCAGGTGGCCGGGCCAGGTGCCCTCCACCACGTCCAGCACCGAGTCGTGGACGAGGAAGCGGCCGCCGAAGGGGTCGAGGGTGTCGGAGATCCGGTCGAGGTAGAGGCCGATCTCGGGGTGCGGGGTGACGCTGCGCATGTGGGCGACGGCGTAGGCGGTCATGTGGGGCTCCTCGGGTCGTCCGGTCCTGCCGGGCCGGGGCGGTCGCCCCGGCCGGTGCTCCGGTACGGCAGACGCTACGGAGGGCCGGCGCCGGCGGAATCCGTCACGCTTAGGTAGTCGCGCCCGGTGCGCGGCCCCCGCCGTCCCGCCGCACCCGCACCCGCACCCGCCGGGCCCGTACGCCACCGCCTTCCGCACCCACCGGCCCCGTACGCCCCGCGCACCGCTCGCGCCTCCCCGCGTCGCCCCGGCGGTCCCATCAGCCCCGCTCGCCCCGCCCGTACGGCCGCAAGTACTCTCGATCGTTCCGCAAGAACCCGACGGACAGGCGTAGTTGTTCGCCAAAGACACGAAATACCTGTGCAGGAATCTTGTGGTGGCGGATCGGGCCGCCCTACTGTCACCTCACCGTTTCGCCCCCTCAAGAGAAACGAGCTAGCGATGTCACGGAGCATCACCGGTGCGGTGGCAAGTGGGCCCGGCAGATCCCGACGAAGAGCGGCGGCCGCCTTCGCCGCGGTGACCGCGGCCGCGGTCGGCCTCGGTGTGCTGGCCGGCGCACCCGCGTACGCGGGCGGCGTCGCCCACGGCGGGGGGCCGGGCGCGGGCCAGGCCGCGGCCGTCACCCGCGCCGCCCTCGACCCCTCGCTCGTCACGGGCCGGGGCGCCGACCTCGGGTTCGCCGAGCAGGAGGCCGAGGACGCCGCCACCGACGGCACGGTGATCGGCCCGGGCACGGCCGCGTACACCCTGCCCGCCGAGGCGTCCGGCCGCAGTGCGGTGACGCTGAAGCCGGGCCAGTACGTCGAGTTCACGCTGCCGAGCGCGGCCAACGCGATCAGCGTCCGCTACAGCATTCCGGACGCGCCGGCCGGCGGCGGCATCACCTCGCCGCTGGACGTCTCGCTGGCGGCGAAGAGCGGCGGCGGTGTCCAGGGCCGCAAGACGATGACGCTCACCTCGCAGTACGCCTGGCTCTACAACCAGTACCCGTTCTCCAACGACCCCGCCGCGGACCTGCTCTACCCCGACCAGTGGATCACCGAGTGCGCGTGCGTGCCGGACCAGACCACGCCGACGCCGACGGTCGCCAAGCCGTTCCGCCCCAACCACTTCTACGACGAGCAGCGGCTGCTGCTCGGCCGCACCTACCAGGCGGGGGAGAAGGTCCGGCTCACGGTGCCGAAGGGCGCCGCGACCACCACGGTCGACCTGATGGACTCGCAGCTGGTGGCCGCGCCGAAGATCGACCTGCTGGCGGCGAACGTGCTGGCCTTCGGCGCCGACCCGACCGGCCGCCGGGACTCCGCGGACGCCATCGACAAGGCGATCGCCTTCGCCAGGCGGGCGCACCTGAAGGTCTACATCCCGCCGGGCACCTTCCAGGTCAACCGGCACATCGTGGTGGACCACGTCACGATCGAGGGCGCCGGCAACTGGTACACCGTCATCAAGGGCCACCAGGTCACGCTGAGCAAGCCCGCTCCTGGGGGCACCTCCCAGCCCGCAGGGCCTGGGGGAGGGTCGCTCCACACCGGCGTCGGCTTCTACGGCAAGGACGCGGCGGACGGCGGCAGCAGCGACGTGCACCTGTCCGGCTTCGCCATCGAGGGCGACGTCCGGGACCGGGTGGACACCGACCAGGTCAACGGGATCGGCGGCGCGCTCAGCGACTCCACCATCTCCGGCCTGTACATCCAGCACACCAAGGCCGGCATGTGGTTCGACGGCCCGATGCACGACCTGACGATCACCGGCAACGAGATCGTGGACCAGACCGCGGACGGCATCAACTTCCACACCGGCGTGACCGATTCGGTGGTGCGGAACAACGTCGTCCGCAACACCGGTGACGACGGGCTGGCGATGTGGTCGGACAAGGTCGAGGACGCGAACGACACCTTCGACCACAACACCGTCCAGACGCCGGTGCTCGCCAACGGCATCGCGATCTACGGCGGCACCGACAACACCGTCTCCGGCAACCTGGTCGCCGACCCGATCCGCGAGGGCAGCGGCATCCAGGTCGGCTCCCGGTTCGGCGCCGAGGCGTTCACCGGCCACCTGTGGATCACCGGCAACACCACGGTGCGGGCGGGCACTTACGACCTGAACTGGAACATCGGGCTCGGCGCGATCTGGTTCTACGCGCTGGAGAAGAACATCAGCGCCGACATCGAGGTGACCGGGGACGACTTCCTCGACAACACCTACAACGCGATCATGCTGGTGAGCGACTTCCCGGTGAAGGACCTCTACTCGATCACCAACGTGCACTTCAAGGACATCAAGGTGGACGGCACCGGCACGTCGGTGCTGAGCGCGCGGGTCGCCGGCGGCGCCACGTTCCAGAACGTGGACGCCCGCAACGTGGGCGCGGTCGGCGTCAACAACTGCGGTTCGCTCAACTTCCCGCCCAGCGGCTCGGAGTTCACGCTCACCGACCTCGGCGGCAACGACGGCGGGGGCACCACCGGGGACTGGCTCGCCCCGTGGGAACTGCCCAACACGATCACCTGCGACGACCGTCCCGCGGTGGTGCCGCCGCCGGCCCCCTCGGCATGGTGACGCGCTGAGCGCACGCCTTCGGTGAACCGCGGCCGCCCGGCCCTCCCCCCGGGCGGCCGCGGTCGTGTGGGCCCGGCGGCCGATTGCCGGGGCGCGCCTACGGGTTGGGGCGGCCGGACCTGGTGTTCACCCAGGCCGGGCCGCCCGCCGCGTGGAAGACGGCCATCGGCAGCGCCCCGAGCGCGGCCGCGACGCAGGCGGCGCCGGGGTGGTCGCCGGGGCGGGCCCAGTACAGGCTCAGCCCGGCGACCACGAAGAGCGCCCAGCCCCCGATCGCGTTCGGCACCGGCCCGTTGCCCGTCACGCTCGGGTACGGGCGGCCGGTGATGCCGCTGACGAAGTGCGGCAGCGCGTTCGCGGCCATCAACCCGGCGAACGCGCTGAGCAGGACGGTCTGGGTCATGGCGGTGCTCCTGGAGTCGAGGACGGGCGGGCAGGGGCGGGTGCGGGTGCCGACGCCGGTGCCGGACCGCGGCCGGGGTACGGGCCCGGCCGCGGCGCATGGGGGCGCAACACGGCGCAACGCGGTACGGAATGGCGTGAAACGGTGTGTCGCGGCACGCCTCGGCCGCACGACGCGGCACGTTTCGTGCAACGCGTGTTGACTCAAATGACGGTAGCGGTCGCCGGCCCTTCGGTCAACGCGTGTAGGCTGAATCTGTGACGCCCCCGGATAAGCCGCCGACCGCCTCCGGCTCGGCCTCCACCTCCCCCTCCGACTCGGCCTCCGGCCCGGCCCGGACGACCACGCGGGCCGAGCGGCGGCGTGCCACCGAGGCCCGTATCCTCGCCGCCGCGCGCCGGCTGTTCGCCGAGGTCGGGTACGAGCGGGCCACCGTGCGGGCCATCGCCGCCGCGGCGTACACCGATCCGAGCCTGGTCACGCGCTACTTCGGTTCCAAGGAGGCGCTCTTCCAGCAGGTCGCGCGGATGGCGCCGGACGATGTCTCCGCCGACACGATCGAGGGGATCGCCGAGCAACTGCTGGCCGCGCTCGCCGACAAGCTGTCGGACGAGCCGACCGACGTGATGGCGGTGCTGCGGTCGATGTTCACCCGTCCCGAGGCGGTGGTGGAGGCCCGCGAGGCGATGCTGGAGCAGCAGCGGCGCACCGCCGAGCGGATCGACGGGGAGGCACCCGACCTGCGGGCGGGGCTGGTCGGCGCGATCACGATCGGCTCGGTCATCGGGCGGCACCTGCTCGGGCTCGACGGGTTGCGGGACGCCTCGCCGGAGCAGGTCGTCGCGATGCTGCGGCCGGCCTTCCACGAACTGCTCGGCGTCCCGAACCCCCCGAGCGCCCCGAACCCCCCGAGCTCTCCGGCCGCCCCGAACTCCCCGGCCGCCCCGCCCGGTTAGCCGAAGGACCCTCGCCCGGTTCCGGGGCGCGGCTCACTCCGGGGCGCGCTCCGCGCCGGCCTTCAGGGAGGCGGCCTCGGTGTCGACCATGCGGCGGATCGTGGCGGCGCCGAGGCGGCCGAGGAGGGCGCCGGCCGGGCCTTCCATGGCGAAGGTGAGGACGACCTCGCAGCGGTCCGCGCCGTCGGGGCGGACGACGTGGTCGGCCCACTGCCGGACGCCGCCGGCGCTGCGGCTCCAGCGGAAGCGGCGGCCGGGCTCGACGGTGTCGACGGTGTACGTGGTGGGGCGGCGGCCCGGTTGGGTGAGGGTGACCGGCGTGCCGACGGCGAGTTCGGCCGCGCCGTGGACCTCGGCCGCGGTGACCGTGGGGGTCCACCGCGGCCAGCCGCCGAGGTCGGCCAGCAGCGCCCACACCGTCCGCGCCGACGCGTCCACCCGCATGTGCGTCTCGTACCGCATGCCCGCCTCCCGGGGTCCGGCTGTCTTGACCATTTGGTCAAGTCGCTCGCCCCCACCCTAGCCCTTGCGGTCACGTAGGGTGAGGGATGTGAGCGCGAAGGACGAGTTGACCGGCGCCGTGCTCGATCACCTGCTGAGCGACGCCGGCCGGGAGGGGCTCGACGGGAGCCTGCGCTCGCTCGCCGGGGCGATCGGGGTCGGCCACTCGCTGCTGCTGTACCACTTCGGTTCGCGCGAGGGCCTGCTGGTCGCGGTGCACGAGGCGTGCGAGCGGCGCGAGCGGGCGCACCTCGCGGCCTTCGGCGCCGAGGACGCCGATCCGGCTACGACGATGCGCCGGATGTGGCGGCACCTCGCCGAACCCCGGATGTGGCCGCTGTACCGCGTCGGGTTCGCGCTGCGGGCCCGCCGGCCCGGCGTGGACGAGACCCGCGAGCCGTGGATCGACGAACTGCTGCCGCTGGTAAGGGCGGTGGGCGTCCCCGCCGGCCGGGCCCGGGCCGAGGCGCTGCTGTGGCTGGCCACCAGCCGCGGCCTGCTGTGGGAACTCACCACGGGCGCCGACCCGTTGGAGGTCGAGGCCGCGGCCGAGGCGTTCTTCGCGCACTACGCGACGGCGGCGCGCGAGCGCTGATCCGGGGCCTGCGCCCGCCGACTGCGCCGCCGACTCGCCTGCCCCGGAAGGGTGTTGTGCGTGTCCAGGCCGTTGCGGTGATCCGCCAGCGGCAAACCGGGCGAAGGGGGCGAAGCACGCCGCCGGACGAAGGGGCCGGGACGGGCCCCAGGGGGAGGAGCTACGGCCAGACCAGGCAGTAGAGCTGGTGGCCGGACTCCTCGCAGCGGCGGGCGAAATCCTGCCATTCGTGCAGCATCTGGTAGATCACGAACGCGTCGCGCGGGCCGCGCCGGTCGGGCACCGTGGACCAGATGAAGGCGGCGGCGCCCAACGACTCCTCGTTGGCGGTGCGCAGCGGGTCGACCACGGACGCCGGCAGCCGGACCACGGCGTAATCCGGGTGCAGGACGACGAGTTCGAGCGGCGGGACCTTCGACGGAGGTATGCCCTCGATGCCGGTGAGCACCATCGCTGCCATCGTCTCCGGCTTGACCTTGGTGTACATGCCCTGGCCGAGTTCGTCCCCCCCGAGTTCCTCCGGGCGCATGGAGATCGGGACGCGGGCCGCCGTGGCCCCGTCGGGCGCGCCGAAGTACTTGTAGGTCACCCCCACTCGGCCACCCCTGCTCCTGCCCTCTGCGGTCGGTCGCTGTTCCGGGCGGTCGGCCCCGGAGTCGTTGTTCTCCTGCGGTACGCGATCGGCGGGCCGGCGTCGCCGGCCGGTGGGACGGGGGTTTTCGGGCTCGCGATCGCCCGGCACGTCGCCCGGTTCACCACCGCGCTGCTGCATTCCACTACCCGACCATCCGTCGACCCAACCATGCAACCCGATCATCGTCTCAGATACGAGGTCGAGACGTTGCGGCGCAACGCCCGTCGTTTGAGAGCATGTGCCTGTGAGCTATCCGTACGAAGCACCAGTGTCCCAGGAACTCTTCGACCGCGCGGCGGCCGTGACCCCAGGTGGCGTGAACTCCCCGGTGCGGGCGTTCCGCGCGGTGGGCGGCACGCCGCGGTTCATGGTCTCCGGTGCGGGCCCGTACCTGACCGACGCCGACGGGCGCGAGTACGTCGACCTCGTCTGCTCGTGGGGACCGATGATTCTCGGCCACGCGCACCCGGAGGTGATCGCGGCCGTGCAGGCGGCGGTGGTCGGGGGCACCTCCTTCGGTACGCCCACCGAGGGCGAGGTCGCGCTCGCCGAGGCGATGGTGGCGCGGGTCGAACCGCTGGACCAGGTGCGCCTGGTGTCGTCGGGCACCGAGGCCACGATGTCGGCGATCCGGCTGGCCCGCGGCTTCACCGGCCGCGCGAAGGTGGTGAAGTTCGCCGGCTGCTACCACGGTCATGTGGACGCGCTGCTGGCCGCCGCCGGTTCCGGGGTGGCCACCTTCGGGTTGCCGGACACCCCCGGGGTGACCGGCGCGCAGGCCGGCGACACCATCGTGCTGCCGTACAACGACATCGAGGCCGTACGGGCCGCGTTCGCCGCGCACCCGGGAGAGATCGCCTGCGTCATCACCGAGGCGTCGCCGGGCAACATGGGCGTCGTGCCGCCGCGGGACGGCTTCAACGCGCGGCTCAAGGAACTGTGCACGGCCGAGGGCGCCCTCTACATCTCCGACGAGGTGATGACCGGCTTCCGGGTCAGCTCGGCCGGCTGGTACGGCATCGACGGGGTGCGCCCGGACCTGCTGACCTTCGGCAAGGTGATGGGCGGCGGCTTCCCGACCGCGGCCTTCGGCGGGCGCGCCGACGTGATGGCCGCGCTCGCCCCGGCCGGGCCGGTCTACCAGGCCGGCACGCTCTCCGGTAACCCGGTCGCCACCGCCGCCGGGCTGGCCCAACTCCGCCTGCTGGACGCGGCCGCGTACGCTCGGCTCGACGCGGTCTCCGCGCAGATCCGCGAACTGGTGAGCGCCGCGCTGGACAAGGAGGGCGTCGCGCACCGGGTGCAGACCGCGGGCAGCATGTTCTCCGTCTTCTTCACCGACGCCGAGGTACGGGACTTCGACGACGCGAAGAAGCAGGAGGCGTACCGTTTCACCGCTTTCTTCCACGCGATGCTGGCGCAGGGCGTCTACCTGCCGCCGTCCGCGTTCGAGTCCTGGTTCGTGTCGACCGCACACGACGAGCAGGCGGTGCAGCGGATCGCCGCGGCGCTGCCCGCCGCCGCACGTGCCGCAGCGGAGGCCCACGCATGAGTGCCGATCCCACCGAGCTGACCGTCGTGCACCTGATGCGCCACGGCGAGGTGCACAACCCCGAGGGGGTGCTGTACGGGCGGCGGCCCGGCTACCACCTCTCCGAACTCGGCCGGCAGATGGCCGACCGGGTCGCCGGGCACCTGTCGGGGCGTGACATCCGCCACGTCGTCGCGTCCCCGCTGGAGCGGGCGCAGGAGACCGCGGCGCCGATCGCGAAGGCGTTCTCGCTGGACATCGCGACCGACCCGCGGCTGATCGAGGCGGCGAACATCTTCGAGGGCAAGACCTTCGGGGTCGGCGACGGCGCGCTGAGCCGGCCGGCGAACTGGAAGTACCTCACCAATCCGTTCCGGCCGAGCTGGGGGGAGCCGTACGTCGACCAGGTGGTGCGGATGATGGCGGCGCTGGGCGCGGCGCGGGACGCCGCGCGCGGGCACGAGGCGGTGTGCGTCAGCCACCAGTTGCCGATCTGGATCGTCCGGTCCTACGCGGAGCGGCGCAGGTTGTGGCACGACCCGCGGAAGCGGCAGTGCACGCTGGCGAGCGTGACCAGCTTCACGTTCCAGGGCGACGAGATCATCTCCGTCGGCTACAGCGAGCCGGCGATCGACCTGGTCCCGGCGAGGTTGCGGGCGGGCGCGAAGCCGGTACGGGGCTCGGTGGGCGCGTAGGCGCGTAGCCGGCAGGCGGGTAGGCGCACCCTGGGTCCGTCACGGAAGAGGGTGCGCACGTAGGCAAGGGGCGCTGGGAGGTACTCCCCGCGCCCCTTTTCGCTGCCCTTTTCCGTCAGGGCACCGTGCCCCTTTGCTTGGCACCCTTCTCGCGCATATGCCAGCTCCGGGCCTCTTTTAAGGTGATCTGTTTAGCCCATAAGTGGGCTATTCGGCGGAGAGCCCCCGTTTCCCCATGACCGTGAGGAAGTGGTGAGGGGCAACGACGCGGACGCAGAACGCAGACGCAGAACGCAGACGCCGAGAGACGGGGATCGCATGAGTGCCATGACCCGAAGGGCCCTGTTGACCACCACCGCCGGAGCCGCCGCGGGTGTCGCCATGGCGGGCTGCAGCGCCAAGGAGGGGGGCACCTCGGGTTCCGCCCCGAGCGCCCGCAAGACGGGGGAGCACTCCGGCGCGAGTGGCGCGAAGGCCCCGTCGACGACCGTGCGGCTGATCGGCGACGGCTCCACCGCCGACACCGGCCCGCAGCCCGGCCAGCCCGTGGTGGACCGGCTGGAGCCGGGCCAGACGCCCCCGCAGTTCGTGGTCTTCTCCTGGGACGGCGCCGGCGAGATCGGCAACGGCCTCTTCCCCCGCTTCCGCAAGCTCGCCGACGACCACGGCGCCAAGATGACCTTCAACCTCTCCGGCCTCTACCTGCTGCCGGAGGGCAAGAAGCTGCAGTACGCGCCGCCGAACAGCCCGCTCGGCGCCTCCGACATCGGGTACCTCGCCGACGACCACATCAAGATGACGCTCGACAACCTGCGGCAGGCGTGGAACGCCGGCCACGAGATCGCCACCCACTTCAACGGCCACTTCTGCGCCGGCGCCGGCAGCGTCGGCCGCTGGACCCCGGCGGACTGGAAGAGCGAGATCGACCAGGCCGTGTCGTTCGTCACCCAGTGGAAGACGAACACCGGCTGGCACGACGACGAGCCGCTGCCGTTCGACTACGAGAAGACCCTGATGGGCGGCCGCACCCCCTGCCTGCTCGGCCAGGACAGCCTGCTGCCCACCGCGGCCGCGCTCGGCTGGCGCTACGACACCAGCAACCCCGGCGGCAACCAGACCTGGCCGGACAAGATGCAGGGCCTGTGGAACTTCCCGCTCCAGCTCATCCCGTTCCCGGGGCACACGTTCGAGGTCCTGTCGATGGACTACAACATGCTCGCCAACCAGTCCCACGCCGCCACCAAGTCCGACCCGCGCAACTACCCGTACTGGCGCAGCCAGGCGACCGCCTCGTACGTCGCCGGGTTCCAGCGCGCCTACGAGACGAACCGCGCGCCCTTCTACATCGGCAACCACTTCGAGGACTGGAACGGCGGCATCTACATGGACGCCGTCGAGGGTGCCTTCCAGCACATCGCCTCGCTCGGCTACAAGGACGTGCGGCTGGTCTCCTTCCAGCAGCTCACCGACTGGCTGGACGCCCAGGACCCGGCGATGCTGGCCAAGCTGCGCGAGCTGGAGGTCGGCGGGCAGCCGCCCGGCGGCTGGAAGGAGTTCACCGGGCAGGTGCCGGCCTCCGACGCGACCGGGGCCGCCCCCGCGACCGGAGCCGCGCCCTCGGTGCCGGCGGCGACCTGACCCTCGCATCCTTACTTGGGGCAATTGCCGTCTTTGGGGTTGACGGTGGGGGGGTGCGGAAGATCGTCCGAGGGCCCATGCGAAACTTTTCACATGAGTTCTCCGTGCGCCTTCGGTCGCCGCCTGCTCCGTCGCGCCGCCGCGCCGGCCGGAGCCGTGGCGCTGGCGCTGACGCTCGCCGCATGCAGTTCGTCCACGTCGTCGTCCGGCGCCGGCAACTCCAACTTCGTCGGTGGCAACGGCGACATCACGATGGTCAAGGCCGCCCAGCGCAAGCCCGCCCCGGAACTGTCCGGCAAGACCGTGGCCGGTGCCACCACCAGCCTCGCCGCGTACAAGGGCAAGGTCGTCGTGGTCAACATCTGGGGGTCGTGGTGCGCGCCCTGCCGGGCCGAGGCACCCAACCTGGCCAAGGTCGCCACGGCCGAGGCGGGCAAGGGCGTCCAGTTCCTCGGCATCAACACCCGTGACCTGGACCGCTCCAACGCCGCCCGGTTCGACAAGCGCTTCGGCATCACCTACCCGAGCCTGTACGACCCGTACGGCAAGCTGATCCTGAAGTTCCCCAAGGGCAGTCTCAACCCGCAGAGCCTGCCGGCCACCCTCGTGATCGACCGGCAGGGCCGGGTCGCGGGGCGGGCGCTGGCCGCGCTCACCGAGGACCAGCTGCACAAGCTGATCGACCCCGTCGCCGCGGAGAAGTGACGTGGCGGGCGGCACTCTCCTCCTGGCCGGCAGCGCGGACACGGTGACGTCCGGAGCGCTCATCGCGGCCATACCGATCGCGATGTTCGCCGGGCTGATCTCCTTCGCCTCGCCCTGCGTCCTGCCGCTCGTGCCCGGCTACCTCTCCTACGTGACCGGCGTCACCGGCAGCGACCTCGGCGAGGCCCGGCGCGGGCGGATGTTCGCCGGGTCGCTGCTGTTCGTGCTCGGCTTCAGCGCGGTGTTCGTCTCCGGCGGTGCCCTCTTCGGCAACTTCGGCTCCGACCTCCAGGAGCACCGGCAGCTGCTGACCCGGATCTTCGGCTCGCTCACCATCGTGCTCGGGCTCGCCTTCATGGGCATCCTCGGCGGCATCACCCAGCGGGAGTTCCGCTTCCACTACCGGCCCGGGGTCGGGCTGGCCGGCGCCCCGCTGATCGGCGCCATGTTCGGGCTGGGCTGGACGCCCTGCGTCGGACCGACGCTCGGCGCGGTGCAGTCGCTGGCCTTCAGCAACGCCAGCGCCGGGCGCGGCGCGCTGCTGATGGTCTTCTACTGCCTGGGCCTCGGGGTGCCCTTCATCGTGGCCGCGCTGGCCTTCCGCCGTACGCTGGGCGCCTTCGGGTGGGTCAAGCGGCACTACGCGTGGGTCATGCGGATCGGCGGCGGCATGCTCGTCGCCGTCGGGGTGCTGCTCGTCACCGGCGTGTGGGACCACATCACCTACCAGATGCAGATCTGGTCCAGCGGCTTCTCCACAGGGGTCTGAACCGTGAGCATCACGCACAAGCCAAGCGACGGCCGTGTCCCCGGCCAAGGCCCCGGGCCGGACGCCGGCCGGGACCGCGACGTCCGGGAGGACCGGGACCCCGGCATCCAGGAAGAGGGGACCGGCGGCGAGGACGGCCTCGGTGCCGCGGGCGCGCAACTGTCCACCCAGCCGGTGGACACCCTGGCCAGCGGGCCCTCGCTCGGCGTGCTCGGCTGGCTGCGCTGGATGTGGCGGCAGCTCACCTCGATGCGGATCGCGCTGATCCTGCTCTTCATGCTGTCGCTGGCCGCGATCCCCGGCTCGCTGATCCCGCAGCACAGCGACGAGCTGAAGGTCGCGGCGTTCAAGAAGGCGCACCCGGACATCAGCCCGCTGTACTCCAAGCTGGACCTGTTCCACGTCTACGGTTCGCCGTGGTTCTCGGCGATCTACATACTGCTGTTCATCTCGCTGGCCGGCTGCATCGTGCCGCGCAGCTGGCAGTTCGTCGGGCAGCTGCGGGCCAAGCCGCCGGCCGCGCCCCGGCACCTGGTCCGGCTGCCCGCGTACAGCACCTGGCACACCGACGCGAGCCCGGAGCAGGTCGCGCAGGCGGCCCGGAAGGCGCTGCGCGGGCGGCGGTTCCGGGTCAACGCCACCGGCACCTCGGTGGCCGCCGAGAAGGGCTATCTGCGGGAGGCCGGCAACCTCTGCTTCCACGTGGCCCTGTTCGGCCTGCTGATCGGCTTCGCCTGGACCTCGCTGAACGCGGCGTCCGGCGGCAAGCTGGTCGTCGAGGGCCAGGACGGCTTCGTCAACAACCTCACCCAGTACGACGACTTCTCCGGTGGCACGCTCTACGGCGCCGACGACCTCAAGCCGTTCGGCTTCACGCTGGACAGCTTCGACGACCAGTACGCCACCAGCGGCCCGGAGCGCGGCACCGCGCTGAAGTTCCAGGCGAACATCCACTACTGGAGCGGCACCAGCGGCGCGCACACCACGAAGGGCACGATCTCCACCAACCACCCGCTGAACATCGGCGGCGAGAAGGTGTACCTGATCTCGCACGGCTACGCGCCCGTGGTCACCGTCAAGGACGCCCAGGGCAATGTCGCCTACCAGGGCCCGGTGCCGTTCCTGCCGCAGGACGCCAACCTGACCTCGACCGGTGTGATCAAGGTCCCGGACGCGATGGGCAAGAACGGCAAGCCCGACCAGCTCGCGTTCGAGGGCTACTTCACGCCGACCGGTGACACCTCGCGCGGCCCGATGTCGCTCTTCCCCGGCGAACTGCAGCCGATCCTGTGGCTCAACGCCTACCACGGCGACCTCGGCCTGGACTCCGGCATCGCGCAGAACGTCTACCAGCTCGACACCACGCACATGAAGCAGTTCAAGCTGAACACCAAGACCGGTGTGAACGGCGTCGCGCTCGGCCCGGGCGACTCCATGGACCTGCCCGGCGGCGCCGGCACCCTGGAGTTCGACGGGGTCAAGCGCTGGGCCAGCTTCAGCATCTCCCACCAGTCCGGCAACGAGCTGGCACTGGTCAGCGGCATCGTCGCGATCCTCGGCCTGATGGGGTCGCTGTTCATCCAGCGGCGCCGGATCTGGGTGCGGGCGGTGCCGTCCGACCGCGGCACCCTGGTCGAGATGGGCGGCCTCGGCCGCAGCGAGTCGGCCAGGATCGCCGACGAGTTGGGCGAACTCGTCGACCAGCTCCAACCGGCCGCCCCGGTCAGATCCGCCGCCGCGCGGACCGACGACCCCGAGCCGGCCGACGACTCCGCTGCCGATCCGGCCACCGGGCCCGCGTCCGAGCGCCCCTCCGATACCGCCGACGAGGCCACACCCGGGACCGTATCCGGGTCCGGCGCCTCGAACGCCCCCGACGAACCGCAAACCCCGCCCGACGACGAAGGAGCCCGCGCGTGAACCTCGCGGCCGCGGTCAACGAGAACTTCGCGAACTACAGCAACTACCTGATCCGCTCGGCCATGTTCGTGTACGCGCTGGCCTTCCTCGCGCACCTCGCGGAGTGGGTCTTCGGCGGCCGCAGCAAGATCGCCGTGCAGTCGGCCGCGCTCACCCGGGAGGCGGCCCAGGACGCGGCCGTGCCCGCGGTGGCGGTGCGCTCGGCAGGCGGCACCACCACGCTGGAGCGCCCCAAGGTCGTCACCCGCTCCTCCGCCAGCGACCGCGACATCGCGGACGGCCCGGGCGCCGCGGGCGACAACGACAAGGGCGACCTGTACGGCAGGATCGCGATCTCCTTCACCGCCCTGGCGTGGCTGCTGCACGTCAGCGGCGTCGCCTTCCGGGCCGCCTCGGTGCAGCGCGCGCCGTGGGGCAACATGTACGAGTTCTCCACCACGTTCGGCGCGGTGGCGGTCGGCGCGTACCTGCTGCTGCTGGTGCTGAAGAAGAACGTCCGCTGGATCGGGCTCTTCCTGACCACGTCGGTGCTGCTCGACCTGGGCCTGGCGCTGTCGGTGCTCTACACCTCCAGCGAGCAGCTGGTGCCGGCGCTGCACTCGTACTGGCTGTGGATTCACGTGTCCTGCGCGATCATCTCCGGCGCGGTGTTCTACCTCGCGGCCGTCGGCACGCTGCTCTACCTGTTCCGCGACCACTACGAGATGGCGCTGCTGGCCGGGCGGGCGCAGGACAACCGCTGGGGCGACATCATGCGGCGGCTGCCGGCCGCCGCGAGCCTGGACAAGTTCGCGTACCGGATGAACGCGCTGGTCTTCCCGCTGTGGACGTTCACCATCATCGCGGGCGCGATCTGGGCGCAGGCCGCGTGGGGCCACTACTGGGAGTGGGACCCGAAGGAGACCTGGTCGTTCATCACGTGGGTGGTGTACGCCGGTTACCTGCACGCCCGCGCGACCGCCGGGTGGAAGGGCCGCAAGGCCGCGTACCTGGCGCTGGTCGCCTTCGCGTGCTTCCTGTTCAACTACTACGGCGTGAACATCTTCGTGACCGGCAAGCACTCCTACGCCGGGGTGTGACGAAGCTCGCCTCGCGGCGTACCGCTCATCGGGACGGTACGGCTCACTCGCCTTCGGGGGAGGGGGCCGTGCCGTCCCCGCGCTTCTGCCGGTTCAGCTCGGCGAGCGAGCGCAGGAACTCGGGGTTGTCGTCCGGCGGCACCCAGTCCTCCCGCGGTGCCTCGAGCAACTGGCCGTCCAGCGGCCGGCGCTCGGCCGGGCGGGACAGCTCAGGCCCCCACGTGGGCCGGACCGCGCCGCGCGGGCCCGGCACCCGCCGCTTGCCCAGCGCCAGCCAGGCCAGCGGGCCGATCAGGATCTCGCCGAAGAAGAGCACGATCAGCAGCCAGACCACCTTCGGCAGGCCGCGCACCTGCCGGTCCGGCGTGCCGAGGCAGTCCACGAACGCGTATATCCATACCGCGATCACCAGCAGGAACGGCATGTAGCGCGTCATTTCGAGAACCCCGGCACCATGTTGACCAATCCTTGACCCCACCCAGGTTACGTCCTGGCGTCCGGCGTCCGGCGGCTCGGCCGCGTACCGCCGCCACGGGGTGGAAGACTGACCGCATGGCTTACGACGATCTCCGCTCGCTGCTGAGGGCACTGGAGAAGGACGGCGACCTCAAGCGGATCACCGCCGAGGTGGACCCGTACCTCGAAGTCGGGGAGATCACCGACCGGGTGAACAAGGCCGGTGGCCCCGCGCTGCTCTTCGAGAACGTGCGCGGCTCGCTCGCCCCGCTGGCGATGAACGTGTACGGCACCGACCGGCGGCTGCTGAAGGCGCTGGGCCTGACGTCGTACGCCGACATCGGGGAGAAGATCGGCGGGCTGCTCAAACCGGAGCTGCCGCACGGGTTCGTCGGCGTGCGGGAGGCGTTCGGCAAGCTCGCCGGGATGGTGCACGTGCCGCCGAAGAAGGTGAAGGACGGCCCGGTGCAGGAGGTCGTGCTCACCGGCGAGGACGTGGACCTGGACCGGCTGCCCGCGCTGTTCACCTGGCCGCAGGACGGCGGGTCCTTCTTCAACCTCGGCCTGACCCACACCAAGGACCCGGTCAGCGGGGTGCGCAACCTCGGCCTGTACCGGCTCCAGCGGCACGACCGGCGCACCATCGGGATGCACTGGCAGATCCACAAGGACAGCCGCAACCACTACCAGGTCGCCCAGCGGCGCGGCGAGCGGCTGCCGGTGGCGATCGCGTTCGGCTGCCCGCCCGCGGTGACCTACGCCTCGACCGCGCCGCTGCCCGGCGACATCGACGAGTACCTGTTCGCCGGGTTCGTGCAGGGCAAGCGGGTGGAGATGGTGGACTGCAAGACGGTGCCGCTCCAGGTGCCCGCGCACGCCGAGGTGGTGCTGGAGGGCTGGCTGGAGCCCGGGAAGACGCTGCCGGAGGGGCCGTTCGGCGACCACACCGGCTTCTACACCCCGCAGGAGCCGTTCCCGGCGCTGACCATCGACTGCGTGACGATGCGGAAGCGGCCGGTGTTCCAGTCGATCGTGGTCGGCCGCCCGCCGACCGAGGACGGGCCGCTGGGGCGGGCCACCGAGCGGTTCTTCCTGCCGCTGCTGAAGATCATCGTGCCGGACATCGTGGACTACCACCTGCCGGAGGCGGGCGGCTTCCACAACTGCGCGATCGTCTCCATCGACAAGAAGTACCCCAAGCACGCGCAGAAGACGATGCACGCGGTGTGGGGCGCCCACATGATGTCGCTCACCAAGCTGATCGTGGTGGTGGACGCCGACTGCGATGTGCACGACCTGCACGAGGTGGCCTGGCGGGCGTTCGGCAACACCGACTACTCCCGCGACCTGACGGTGGTGGAGGGCCCGGTCGACCATCTCGACCACTCGTCGTACCAGCAGTTCTGGGGCGGCAAGGCCGGCATCGACGCGACCCGTAAGCTGCCGGAGGAGGGCTACACCCGTGACGGCGGCTGGCCGGAGATGGTGCTCTCCGACCCGCAGACGGCGGAGCTCGTGACGAAACGGTGGAAGGAGTACGGATGGTGAGCGACGCACGCGAGGCCGCCGGGCGGCTGCCGAAGACGAGACCCGCACTTTCGTGCCGAGCGGGCGGTGGGGGTACCTCCCGGGCGGCAGCGCTGGGAGAGAGCGGAGACGAGCTGTGAGCGCCACGACGCCGGATCTGTTCGAGTCGGAGCCGCGGCCCGACAGCAGGGTGCGGGCCTTTCTGCGGCTGGTGATGATCGAGCACTCGGTCTTCGCGCTGCCGTTCGCGTACATCGCCGCGCTGACCGCGATGTTCCGCGAGAGCCACAGCGTGCACTGGCGCCAACTGCTGCTGGTGACGGTGGCGATGGTGGGCCTGCGGACCTTCGCGATGGCCTGCAACCGGATCATCGACCGGGAGATCGACGCCCGCAACCCGCGCACCGCCAAGCGCGAACTGGTCACCGGCGCGCTGTCGGTGCGCTCGGCGTGGACCGGGGCGCTGGCGGCCGTGGTGGTCTTCCTCGGCGCCGCCGCGCTGCTCAACCCGCTGTGCCTGGCGCTGGCGCCGGTCGCGGTGGTGCCGATGGTGGTCTACCCGTACGGCAAGCGGTTCACCAACTTCCCGCACGCGATCCTGGGTGTCGCGCAGGCGATGGGGCCGATCGGCGCGTGGCTTGCGGTGACCGGCTCCTGGGACTGGCACGCGGTCGTGCTGGGTCTGGCGGTCGGGGTGTGGATCGGCGGGTTCGACCTGATCTTCGGCAGCCAGGACGTGGCCGCGGACCGGGCGCACGGCGTGAAGTCGGTGCCGGCCCGGTTCGGCATCCCGGCGGCGCTGTACGGGGCGCGGGTCTGCCATGTGATCACCACCGCGCTGCTGGTCTGGTACGGCGCCACGACCGGCGCGGGCGGCTTCTGGTGGGTAGGCATGGCGATCGTGGCCGGCGCGTTCGTCTACGAGCACTCGATCGTCAAGCCGCACGACCTGAGCCGGCTGAACCGGGCGTTCTTCACGGTGAACGGCGTCATCGGCATCACGCTCTTCGTCTTCGCGCTCTTCGACCTGATCGCGCGCGGCCTGGGCTGGTAGCGGGCAGACGGACATGTGAACGGCCCCGGCGGGAGGGTGTGATCCGCCGGGGCCGTCGCCGTCCTGTGTCACGCGTCTCGCGGCCCGCGCCGCACGGCACGCCTCACCGGGCGGGCGTCGTGCGGCGCGGGTGGGGCCGCGCTCAGAACATCGAGTTGTCCGAGCCGTCGCCGCCGAACTGCTTCATGATCGCGCTCACCACGTCCTGCGGGTTGAGCGCGACCGCGCCGCTCGGCGCGGAGATCGGCGCCGCGCTGCCCTTGAACCCGATGGTCAGCGGCAGCGGGCCGGTGGACTGGCTGTCCAACTGGTGGATGTCGAAGGTGATCGACTCGATCTTGCCGTCCTTGATGGCGACGTCGGCCGCGACCTTCTTGTTCGGCACGCCCTCGGCCTTCTGCAGGCTGTCCAGGTCGGACTGCTTCATGCCGGGGATCTGCTTGAGCGCCGGGGTGACGCCCGTGGCCACGTCCTTCGCGAACTGCTGCGCGGGCACGGTGACCGTGATGTGGTCGGCGCCGCCCTTCTTGCCGGCGTCGGCGAAGGTGGCGTCCTTCGTCAGCGCGGCGCGCAGCGAGGTGACGATCTGGTTCTGGGTCTGCGGGTCGAGCGTCGGGGTGGTCGAGCCGGAACCGCTGTCCGCGCCCTGGGCGGCGAGGGCGCTCTTGACGAACGCGCTCCACACCGTCGGGTCGATGCTGACCCACTTGCCCTTGAGCGCCGACCCCACCGAACCGGGCGTGCTGGTCAGGCCGTTGAGGTACTGCTCGTTGAACTGGTTGATGGAGTCGCCGTCGGACTTGCTGGTGTCGAGCTTCTCCAGGCCCTGGATGTCGGCCCGCAGGTAGACCTTCTGGTCGACCATGCGCACCTCGATCAGCTTCTTGCCGCTCGGGCCGTCGGTGGAGAGCAGGAAGCCCGCGGAGGAGCCCTTGGTGGCGTCCGCGCCCTTGCCGAAGCTCTTGCCGAGCAGGTTCAGCGACTGCTGCGAGCTGCCGCCGATCGTGACGTGCAGCGAGGCGAGCAGGTCGGCGTCGGCCTGCGTGAAGCCGTCCTCGTTCTTCATGGCCGAGTAGATCTGGGCGGAGGTGCCGCTGAAGCCCAGGTCGACGGAGACGGTGTTCTGCTTGCCGAGTTTCTGGAAGGCGTCGCTCACCTTTCCCTGGGGCGAGGCGGGGCTGTCCGCACCGCACGCTGCGGACCCGGCGGATATGAGGGCCACCACTCCGGCGGCGGCGAGGCCCTTGCGCATGCTGATGATGACGAACTCCTAGGAAAGGGGTGGGTAAGTGGACGAGCTGGAGCAGAAGCGTAACTGTGCGGGCGCTGTGGAATCACCCGGGTTGTTCAGGGCGAGTTGCCGGCCGGTTGGTTGCCGGAATCCGGCAACCGCTCAGCCGCCGTACGGTGGTTCGCCGGCCCGTACCTCGGCCGGCCGTTCACGGAACAGGTAGGCCGCGGCCACCCCGCCGACGAGGCCGAAGAGATGGCCCTGCCAGGAGACGCCGGTGTGCACCGGCAGCACGCCCCACAGGATGGAGGTGCCGTAGTACGCCCCGACGAGCAGGCCCACCACCAACTCCAGCGCGCGGCGGTCGACGAAGCCGCGCACCAGCAGATAGCTGAACAGGCCGAAGATCAGGCCGGACGCGCCCGCGGTGTTGGTGTGCGCGGGGGAGAACGCCCAGACGCCGAGCCCGTCGATGACGATGACGGCGAAGGCCACGCCCAGGAAGCGGCCGATGCCCCGCAGCGCGGCGATGAAGCCGAGCACCAGCAGCGGCAGGGTGTTGGACGCCACGTGCCCGTAGCCGAAGTGGATGAAAGCCGAGGGGACGATGTCCACCAACTCGCCGGCCCTGCGCGGCTGGACGCCGAGGCTGTCCAGCCGGTGGCCGGTCGTCATGTCGACGACCTCCAGGGCCCACAGCAGCGCCACCCAGGCCACCATCAGCACTGCGGCGGAGGCGAGCCGGTCGCCGGCCGTGGCGGACGTGGTCCGGTCACGGGCGCGCAGCGGCGCGAGCAGTGCCCCCCCGCGGCCGGTGTACGCCGCGATGCGTCCGTACGCCACCGAATCCCCCCAATCCCGCCACGTCCCCACGTGGTTCAGTGCTCTCCAGTGTGCACGACGCCGCCGACACCGTCTGCGGTTCCCGTCCCGCTCGGGCCGATCGGCCGGAACCGTCCGTACCGGGGGAGACCCGGGCGAACCTGCCCGGGTCGGCGCCTTCCGCAGGTCGCGGCTACGCTCGACCGCGTGGAGGACGCGGACCGGGACGAGCTGGACAACGTGGGCGGCAGGGACGGCGTGACGGACGCGGACGCCGGCCGGGGCGCGGGCGCAGGCGTGGGCGTGGGCGTGGGCGGCGGTGCGCCGGGGCGCGGTGGGCGCACCCCGTGGATCGTCGGCGTCTCCGGCGCCTCGGGCACGCCGTACGCGGCGGCGGTGCTGCGCGCGCTGCTGGCCGCCGGCGAGAGTGTGGACCTGGTGGTCAGCCGGGCCGCCCGGCTGACCCTGCTCGACGAGACCGGGGCGGCGGTGCGGGACGCGCACTGGCGGGAGGACCTGGCGCGGTGGCTGGCCCGCGGCGCCGACGGCCGTCCGGACGCCTTCGCCCCCGGCCCCGACCTGGCGGCCGTACGGTACTGGCCCGCGGGCGACCTCGCGGCCGGGCCGTCCTCGGGTTCGTATCCGGCCAAGGGCATGCTGATCGTGCCGGCCAGCACCGCGTGCGTGGCCGGGGTGGCGCTGGGCCTGTCCAAGGACCTGTTGCAGCGCGCGGCGAGCGTCACGCTCAAGGAGCGCAGGCCGCTGGTGGTCGCGGTGCGCGAGACCCCGTTGAGCGGTCAGACGCTGCGCCAGCTCACCGCGTTGGCCGACGCGGGCGCGGTGGTGCTGCCCGCCTCACCGGCGTTCTACGCCGGCGGCACCACGGCGCAGGAACTGGTGGACTTCGTGGCCGGGCGGGTGCTGGACGCGGCGGGCGTGCCGCACCGGTTGTACCGGCGGTGGACGGGCGAGCTCGGCGGTGCGTCGGGCGAGCGGGACGGGGCGTCGGGCGGGACACCGCACGGATCTTCCGACGGGACGTCCGACGGGCCTTCCGACGGGTCGTTCGGCGGCATCGAAGTGTAGATGCGCAGGGCAAGAACCGTTTCATGCCTTAGATTCGTGTCCTGACAGCGCAGTCACCAGGCGAACGGGAGGGTCCAATCCGATGGACGCGGTGGACAGGCAGCTCATTCAGGCGTTGCGCGAGAACGGCCGGGCGTCCTACGCCGAGCTGGGCCGGCTCGTCGGTCTGTCCGGGCCGAGCGTCACCGATCGGATCAACCGCCTGGAGCAGGCTGGCGTGATCACCGGTTACCGCGCGACCGTCGCCCCTGCCGCGATGGGCCTGGGGGTGACCGCGCTGGTCGGGCTCCAGCTGTCGGACGCCGCCGACCACGAGGAGGTGGCCCGGCGGCTGTCGGACCTGGACGAGATCGAGGACTGCTGGTTCATCGCGGGCGACGACTCGTACATGCTCAAGGTCCGGGTCGGCGACGTGGACGGGCTCGAACACACCATCCGCAGGCTGTCCGGCACCAAGGGCGTGGCGAGGACCCGTACCACCATCGTGCTCTCCACCAAGTGGGAGAACCGGGTCGGGCACCTTCCCGAAGAGGTGTGACCGGGGCACTTCCGCCGGCTGCGCCGGGAGGTGCCCCCACCGCCGGCCGCGGGTCGGGGGAGTACCGTCGGGTGGGCCGAACCGCGTAGGAGGAGAGACACAGACATGGACGCTGGGCTCAAGCGCGAGCTGGAGGAGAAGGTCCACGCCGGCGAGCGGCTGACCCGTGAGGACGGGGTCGCGCTCTACGAGTCCGACGACCTGGCGTGGCTGGGCGGCCTCGCGCACGAGGTGCGCACCCGCAAGAACGGCGATGTGGTCCACTTCAACGTCAACCGCCACCTGAACATGACGAACGTGTGCACCGCGTCGTGCGCGTACTGCTCCTTCCAGCGCAAGCCGGGCGAGAAGGACGCGTACACGATGCGGATCGAGGAGGCCGTCCGGCTGGCCAAGGCCATGGAGGGCGACAACCTCACCGAGCTGCACATCGTCAACGGCCTGCACCCGACGCTGCCGTGGCGGTACTACCCGCGGTCGCTGAAGGCGCTCAAGGAGGCGCTGCCGCAGGTCTCGCTGAAGGCGTTCACCGCCACCGAGATCCACCACTTCGAGACGATCTCGGGCCTGTCCGCCTCCGACATCCTCGACGAACTGATCGACGCCGGCCTGGAGTCGCTGACCGGCGGCGGCGCCGAGATCTTCGACTGGGAGGTGCGGCAGCACATCGTGGACCACCGCACCCACTGGGAGGACTGGTCCCGCATCCACCGGCTGGCGCACTCCAAGGGCCTCAAGACCCCGGCGACGATGCTCTACGGCCACATCGAGGAGCCCCGGCACCGCGTCGACCACGTGCTGCGGCTGCGCGAACTCCAGGACGAGACCGGCGGGTTCCAGGTCTTCATCCCGCTGCGCTACCAGCACGACTTCGTGGACATGAAGGACGGCAAGGTCCGCAACACCCTCCAGGCCCGCACCACCATGGCCACCGGCGCGGAGGCGCTGAAGACCTTCGCGGTGTCCCGGCTGCTGTTCGACAACGTGCCGCACGTGAAGGTGTTCTGGGTGATGCACGGCCTGTCCACGGCCCAACTCGCCCTCAACCACGGCGCCGACGACATGGACGGCTCGGTCGTCGAGTACAAGATCACCCACGACGCGGACGACTACGGCACGCCCAACAAGCTGACCCGCGACGACATCCTCGACCTGATCAGGGACGCGGGCTTCCGTCCGGTCGAGCGCAACACCCGCTACGAGATCCTCCGCGAGTACCCGGGCCCCGACGGCTCCCGCCGGGAGTCGCCGCAGCCCATGCGGGTGTGACGCGGGTGACAGGAAAACGGCGGGCGGCCACAAGCGGGTAATAGGTACTCTGCTGCTATGGCACTTACCTTCGTACTCGATCCGGTGATCGACGACGACCTGCGCGAGGGCGTACTCGCGCTGTGGGCGGACGTGAGCAACGCGGGCGGCGCGGTCGGCTTCGTGCCGCCGGTCACCCCCGGGGAGATCGCGCCGTCCCTGGCGGAGTCGCTCGCCGAGGTCGAGGCGGGGCGGCGCCGGCTGCTCGTCGGCCGCGACGAGGACGGCCGGGTCGCCGCGACCGCGTTCCTCACGTACAACTCCCACCGGCTGATGACCCACTGGATCTGGCTCTACACGGTGATGGTCCACCCGCGCCACCAGGGTGCGGGGTACGGCCGGGCGCTGCTGGCCGAGGCCGAGCGGGCCGCGCGCGGGCTCGGCGGGGTCGAGGCGATCCGGCTGACCTGCCGCGGCGGCCTCGGCCTCGAACGCTTCTACGCCTCCTGCGGCTACAAGGAGGTGGGCCGGGTGCCCAACGCGATCCGGGTCGCCCCGGACGACGACCGCGACGACGTCTTCATGCTGCTGCCCCTGTCCTAGGAGCGCGGAGCGCGGAGCGGGGAGGCGGGGGTGGGCCGAGGGCCGGGATCGGGGCGTGCTTCACTGGACGCATGCTCCGATACACCGCAATGCGCTTCGGCCTCATCGTCGGCAGCTTCGTGGTCATCTGGGGCCTGGTCCGGCTGCACATCCTGCCGGCCGGGCTCGGGAACTCGAACTACCTGTGGGTCGCCCTGCTCGCGCTGATCGTCTCCGCGCCGCTGAGCTTCGTGCTGCTGCGCGGCGCCCGTGAGCAGGCCGCCGCCCAGGTCTCCAGCCGGGTCGAGCGCACCCGGCTCAACCTGGCCGCCGCCGCGGGCCAGGAGGACGACGCCGACGACGAGGCCCGCGAGGTCACGCACGGCGGGAAGCCGCACGCCGCCTGACCGGCCGGTCCCCGCGACCGACCACTGAGCACGGGGGAGGGTGGCGCCGGTGGGGACCCAGGGCAAGCGCGCGCAGCGCGTGCCGAGGGCGGTCCGCGAGCGGCAGATGCTGGACGCGGCCGTGGCCGTCTTCGCCCGCCGCGGCTACCGCGCCACCTCCATGGACGAGATCGCCGTCGCGGCGGGCGTCAGCAAGCCGCTGGTCTACCTCTACCTCAACTCCAAGGACGAGCTGTTCACCGCGTGCGTACGGCGCGAGGCCCAGGCGCTCAGCGCGGCGGTGCGCGCGTCCGTCGAGACCGGTGCCGCCCCTGACCGCCAACTGTGGTCCGGGCTGCTCGGGTTCTTCCGGTACACCGCCGAACATCCCGACGGCTGGAACCTTCTCTACGGCCAGGCCCGCAGCGGGGGCGCTCCCTCCGGCGACGAGGTCGCCGCGATGCGGGCGGAGCTCGTCGACTTCGTCACCGCGTTGATCGGTTCCGCCGCGCGCGGGGCGCCCTGCGGGCCGGCGCTGGCCGAACGCGAGGTGCGGGCGCTGGCGCTCGCGCTCGTCGGTGCGGCGGAGTCCCTTGCGGGGTCCTCGCCGGACGGGCTGGAGACGGCCGCGACGTTGATGAACTTCGCGTGGGCCGGGCTCGGCAACCTTCTTGAGGGGAGTCCTTGGGTGCCCTGAGGCCCTGGGGTACCTGACTCCCTGGGGTGCCCCCGGCCCTCCGGGGTGCCTCGTTCGCTGCGATACGGGACCTTGCGGTCCGCGGTGGCTTGTCGCGCAGTTCCCCGCGCCCCTGTTGTGGCCGGCCGCCGCGGAAGAGGTGCACCATCCAGGGGCGCGGGGAACTGCGCGGGCAACCCCCCACCGGCAGGTGGTCCCTGAACCGGCAGGCAGGGGCACCCCGGGGGGTCAGCCTGCCCCGGAAACGTGGAGACCCCGCCGTGAGCGCACCTCGAACCGTGGTCCGGAAGCCGCGAAGGTGACCGTGGAGGGCAGCGGCACCGGAGCGCGGAATTCCGCGCGCACCGTCTCGCTCAAGCCGAGCGCAGCGACACTGCGGGCGACGGTCCACATCCCGTGGGCGATCGCGCGGGGGAAGCCGAGCGGCCGGGCCGTCCAGGCGTGCAGGTGGATCGGGTTGTAGTCCCCGGAGACACGGGCGTGGCGGCGCCCGAGGTCGGCCGGCAGCCGCCACTCCTCGACCGCGGGCAGCTCGGCTTCGGGGGCGCGGTCGGCCCGCGGCTCCTGCGGGCGGCCGGTGGCGTGCCGGGCCAGATACGTACTGCGGTCGGTCCACACCGGCTCCCCGCCGAGCAGGGCCTCCGTGACGAACACCACTTCCGTGCCGCGCCGATGCGGCCGCAACTCCTCGGCGTGGACGGCGATCTCGGGCCGGTCCCGGCTGGTGAGGGGCCGCTGCGCGGCGATCTGGATCGAGGTGTGCACCAGGCCCATCAGCGGCAGCGGGAAGTCCCGCGCGGCCATGATGCGCGCGGCGAGCGGGAATCCGAGGATGTGCGGGTAGGTGAGCGGCACCCGGTCGGCCGCGGGGGAGTAGCCGCAGACCTCCGCGTACCGGGCCATCCGCGCCGGGTCGATCCGTACGTCCGGCTCGGTCAGCCGCCGGTGCGGCAGCGCGGCGCCGGCCGAGGGCTTCTTGCCGATGCCGGTCAGCGCGCCGCGCCCCAGGGTGAGCAGCAGCGCCATCTCACGCCCCCAGCAGGGACTGGCCGCAGACGCGGACGACCTGGCCGGTGACGCCGCCGGAGCCGGCCGCCGCGAACCAGGCCACGGTCTCGGCGACGTCCTGCGGCTGCCCGCCCTGGCCGAGCGAGTTCATCCGCCGCCCGGCCTCGCGGATGAACAGCGGTACGGCGGCGGTCATCCGCGTCTCGATGAAGCCGGGGGCGACCGCGTTGACGGTGATGCCGCGCTCGCGCACCTCGGGGGCGGCGGCCAGCGCGCGGACGAAGCCGATGATGCCGGCCTTGGAGGCGGCGTAGTTGGTCTGGCCGACGTTGCCCGCGATGCCGGCGATGGACGCGGTGCCGACGATCCGGCCGTGCGGGCGGACCACGCCGGCCTTCAGCAGGTGGTCGGTGACGCGCAGCACGCTGCCGAGGTTGACCTCGATCACCGCGTCCCAGCCCTCGGCGGCCATGTTGGCGAGCTTGCGGTCGCGGGTGATGCCGGCGTTGTGCACCAGCACGTCCAGGCCGCCGGGCACCGCGGCCGCGATCCGCTCGGCGGCGTCGGGCGCGGTGATGTCCACGGTCAGCGCGGTGCCGCCGATCCGGGCCGCGGTCTCGGCGAGTGCGTCGGCCGCCTGCGGTACGTCCAGGCAGATCACGTGGGCGCCGTCCCTGGCGAGCGTGGCCGCGACCGCCGCGCCGATGCCGCGGGCCGCCCCGGTGACCAGCGCCGTACGCTTGCGGCCCGTCCCCGCGGCCCCGTCCCGGGCGGAGGCCGCGCCGGTCGCTTCGGCATCTCCGGTGGTCGGCCCGCCCACCTCCGGGCCGACCTCGATCACCTGCCCGCTGACGTACGCCGACTTGGGCGAGAGCAGGAACTCCAGCGTGGAGTCGGCGGCGGCGCCGGGCGCGAGCCGGACCAGCTGTACGGTCCTGCCCCGGCCGATCTCCTTGCCGAGCGAGCGGACGAAGCCCTCCAACGCCTGCTGGGCGGCGGCCTGGTGGACGTCGGCGTGGTCCGGCCGGGCGCCGAGCACCACCACCCGGCCGCACGCGGCCAGCGAACGCACCAGCGGGTGAAGGCTGTCGCGGACCGCCCGCAGCCCGGCCGGTTCGGTGACGCCCGTCGCGTCCAGCACCACCGCGGCCGGCCTCGGGTCGCCCGGGGCGGCGGGCGGCGCCGGCTCGCCTGCGGTCAACCGCAGCACGGGGCCGTCGAGTTCGGGGGTCGCGGCCGACCAGCGCCGCAGCGCGGTCGGCTGCGGCAGCCCGAGGCGCCGGGTGAGGAAGCGGCCGGGAGCCGTACCGGTGAAGCCGAGATAGCGGTCGGCCATTGGCCTTCTCCTTACTCTGGAGTAAGTTTACCGCCGGTAAGGCTACTGGTGAGTTGTCGCTCCGGCCAAGAGCCCTCAGGAGTTCCGCATGCATACCGTTCGCCGCGTCGCCGTCATCGCCGGCCACCGCATCCCCTTCGCCCGCTCGGACGGCCCCTACGCCACCGCGTCCAACCAGGACATGCTCACGGCCGCGCTGAACGGCCTGGCCGAGCGCACCGGCCTGGCCGGCGGCGGCGCCCCCGCCGAAGGCCGCGCGACGGTGGGGGAGTTCGCGGCGGGGGCGGTGCTCAAGCACGCCCGCGACTTCAACCTCGCCCGGGAGACCGTGCTCGGCTCCGTCCTCGACCCGACCACCCCCGCCTACGACATCCAGCAGGCGTGCGGCACCGGCCTCCAGGCCGTCTTCGCGGTCGCCGCCAAGATCGCGCTCGGCGTGATCGACTCCGGCATCGCCGGCGGCGCCGACACCACCAGCGACGCGCCGCTCGGCGTCAACGACGAGCTGCGCCGCACCCTGCTCGCCGCCCGCCGCGCGAAGACCCTCGGTGGCCGCGCCCGCGCGCTGGCCGGACTGCGCCCCCGCCACGTCGTGCCCGACATGCCGCGCAACGCCGAGCCGCGCACCGGCCTGTCGATGGGCGAGCACGCCGCCGTCACCGCCGCGCAGTGGGGCATCACGCGGGCCGCGCAGGACGAGTTGGCCGCCGCCAGCCACCGCAACCTCGCCGCCGCCTACGACCGCGGCTTCTTCGCGCCCCTGGTCAGCCCCTATCGCGGCCTGGACCGCGACCAGAACCTGCGGCCCGACTCCACCCCGGAGAAGCTGGCCCGGCTCAAGCCCGTCTACGGCGGGCCCGGCGGCACCATGACCGCGGGCAACTCCACGCCGCTCACCGACGGCGCCGCGGTGGTCCTGCTCGGCTCCGAGGAGTGGGCCGCCGCACACGGGCTGACCCCGCTGGCGTACCTGACCGCGTACGAGACGGCCGCGGTCGACTTCGTCTCCGACCGGCCCGACGCGGACGGGCTGCTCATGGCACCCGCCTACGCCGTGCCGCGGATGCTGGAGCGGGCCGGACTCGGCCTCGGCGACTTCGACTTCTACGAGATCCACGAGGCGTTCGCGTCCCAGGTGCTGGCGACGCTGGCGGCCTGGGAGGACAAGGCGTTCTGTGCGGATCGCCTACGGCTGGCGGGGCCGCTCGGCACGATCGACCGGGCGCGGCTCAACGTGGCCGGGTCGTCGCTCGCGACCGGGCATCCCTTCGCCGCGACCGGGGCACGGATCGTGGGGACCCTGGCGCAGCTCCTCGCGGAGCGCGGGTCGCCCGGGCGCGGCCTCATCTCGATCTGCGCGGCGGGCGGACAGGGCGTCACCGCGGTGCTCGAACGTCCTTAGCGGGACCGCCCGGGACGCCCCGTCCCGTGAGTGCCCGGACCTTTCGGTCCGTGGGTGGCTCGTCGCGCAGTTCTCCCCCTGGCCTCGCCGGGAGGTGTCCCCAGCGCCCCTGGGTATGTGCGGCCACCTCCGCGGAAGGACGACGGCAACCCCCAAGGGGCGCAACTCACCCTCACCTCTTCTGGAGCCGCAACCATGTCGATCGAAGCAGGGCAACCGGTGCATCCGGCGCCGCAGTTGGTGACCGAGGAAGGCCGGACCGTGCAGGCGGCCGTACCCCCGTTGGTCGAGGCGCCGAGGAGCGGCAGCTTGGCGGACATCCCGTTCACCAACGCGGCCGAGGCTCCGCGGGACGTCGTGCTGAGCCGGGAGGGCGCGGACGGGACCTGGCGTGACGTGACCGCCGCGGAGTTCTGCGCGGAGGTCACGGCGGTCGCGAAGGGGCTGATCGCGGCCGGACTGCGGCCGGGCGAGCGGTTGGCGATCATGGCGCGGACCAGCTACGCGTGGACGTTGCTGGACTTCGCGGGGTGGGCCGCCGGGCTGGTGACCGTACCGATCTACCCGACCTCGTCCGCCTCGCAGATCGCGTGGATACTCGGCGACTCGGGCGCCGCGGCCTGCGCGGTGGAGAACGTGGAGCAGTCCCGGCTGGTGACCGGGCGCCGCTCCGACCTGCCGGAGCTGCGCCAGCTGTGGCAGCTGGACGCGGGCGCGATCGCGCAACTCAGCTCGGAGGGCAAGGAGTTGCCGGACGCGCTGGTCACCTCGCGGCGGCAGGGCCTGGCCCCGGCGAGCACGGCCACGCTGATCTACACCTCGGGCACCACCGGCCGCCCCAAGGGCTGCGTGCTCACCCACGGCAACTTCTTCGCCGAGGTCGACAACGCCACCGAGTTGCTGCACCCGGTCTTCAAGTCGGTGAGCGACGAGCCCGCCTCGACCCTGCTCTTCCTGCCGCTGTCGCACGTCTTCGGGCGGATGGTCGCGGTCGGCTGCCTGCGCGCCCGGGTCCGGCTCGGCCACGCGCCCAGCATCGCCACCGAGGACCTGCTCGCCGACCTGGCCGGCTTCCGGCCGACCTTCCTGCTGGCCATCCCGTACGTGCTGGAGAAGGTCTACAACACCGGCCGGGCGACCGCGGAGAAGATGGGCCGGGCGTCGTCGTTCGACCGTGCCGCCACGATCGCGCAGCGTTACGGCCGGGCGGTGGTCGCCCAGCGGACCGGTGCGGGACCCGGGCCCTCGCTGGGCCTGCGGATGGCGCACGCGCTGTACGACCCGCTGGTCTACCGCCGGATACGGGCCGCGCTCGGCGGCAAGGTCAAGTACGCGATCTGCGGCGGCTCCCCGCTGGGCGAGCGGCTCACCGCCTTCTACGCGGGCGCCGGGGTGATGGTCTTCGAGGGGTACGGCCTGACCGAGACCACCGCGGCCGCCACCGTCACCCCGCCGCTGGCGCCGCGGCTGGGCACCGTGGGGCAGCCGCTGCCCGGCACCGCGGTACGGATCGCCGACGACGGGGAGGTGCTGCTGCGCGGCGGGCAGGTCTTCACCGGCTACTGGAACGACCCGAGCGGGGTGCCGCAGGTGGACGGGTGGTTCCCGACCGGGGACATCGGCGAGCTGGACGGGGACGGGTATCTGCGGATCACCGGCCGGAAGAAGGAGATCCTGATCACCGCGGGCGGCAAGAACGTGGCGCCGGCGCCCCTGGAGGACCGGCTGCGGGCCCATCCGCTGGTCGGCCAGTGCATGGTGGTCGGCGACAACCGGCCGTTCGTGACCGCGCTGATCACGCTGGAGGCGGACGGCCTCACGCACTGGCGGCGGATGCGGCACAAGGAGGGGCTGCGGCCGGCGCAGCTCGTCACCGACCCGGACCTGCTCGCCGAACTGCAGAAGGCCGTGGACGACGCGAACTCCACGGTGTCCCGGGCCGAGTCGATCCGCGCCTTCCGGGTACTCCCGGTCGACTTCACCGAGGAGAGCGGCCACCTCACCCCGTCGATGAAACTCCGGAGGGCGGCTGTCGCCGCGGACTTCGCCGAGGACATCGAGGCGCTCTACCTCCGTTAGGGTGCCCTCGATGCCCGACCTTGAACGGTGCAGGAGAGAGGGCGGTAAAAAGGAGGCAGGGGCCCCGCGCAATTGCGGGGCCCCTTGGTACTGCAGGTTCTGGGCGCGATCGCGCCGCTGTCCGTCCCGACTAGTGGAGAACTAGCTGGGGGTGACGTTCTCCGCCTGGGGGCCCTTCGGACCCTGGGTGACGTCGAAGGTCACCGGCTGGTTCTCCTCGAGGGAGCGGAAGCCGGTCGCGTTGATCGCGGAGTAGTGAACGAAGACATCCGGGCCGCCGCCGTCCTGGGCGATGAAGCCGAAGCCCTTTTCAGCGTTGAACCACTTCACGGTTCCGGTAGCCATAAAGCCCTCCTTGGGCCCAAAGGGTTGCCCTGCTCCAGAACCTGCAACAGCGAAGTCTGAAAACTACAAAAGCCTGCGGGTTACATGATCCGCAGGCTTTAGTACTGCAAGGAAACCAAACTGCAACTTGCGATGAGCCTAGCATGTGGGGTCCGGAGCGGGGAAGGGTTGCAAGATCCTTCTTACGGCTCGCCGGGGCACCCCCGCACAGCTCCGCGGTGACCCAGGAGTAGCGTCCGCCATATGGACACAACCGCGCGTGAAAGCGACAGCGACCGGGTCCGCCCCCGGGTCGGCCACATCCAGTTTCTGAACTGCACCCCGCTCTACTGGGGCCTGGCCAGGACGGGTGCGCTGCTGGACGTGGAGCTGACGAAGGACACCCCGGAGAAGCTCAGCGCCCAGCTCGTCGAGGGCGATCTGGACATCGGCCCGATCACCCTCATGGAGTACCTCAAGCACGCCGACCAGCTGGTGGCGCTGCCCGACATCGCGGTGGGCTGCGACGGCCCGGTGATGTCGTGCGTCATCGTCAGCCAGCTGCCGCTGGACCGGCTGGACGGCCAGCGGGTGGCGCTCGGCTCCACCAGCCGCACCTCCGTCCGCCTCGCCGAGCTGCTGCTCGCCGAGCGGTACGGCGTCACCCCGGACTACTACCGCTGCCCGCCGGACCTCTCGCTGATGATGCAGGAGGCCGAGGCCGCGGTGCTGATCGGCGACGCCGCCCTGCGCGCCTCCCTCCACGACGCGCCCCGGCTCGGCCTCACCGTCCACGACCTCGGGCAGATGTGGAAGGACTGGACCGGGCTGCCCTTCGTCTTCGCCGTCTGGGCGGTCCGGCGGGACTACCTCGCCGCGCACCCCGACGCCGTGCACGAGGTGCACCGCGCCTTCCTCGCCTCCCGCGACCTGTCCCTCCAGGAGGTCGACAAGGTCGCCGAGCAGGCGGCGCGCTGGGAGGCGTTCGACGAGGAGCTGCTGCGCAGCTACTTCACCACCCTGGACTTCTCGCTCGGCACCCCCCAGCAGACCGGCATCACCGAGTTCGCCCGCCGCGTCGGCTTCCCCCCGGGCGCCGGCGTGGAACTCCTCCCCCCGGCGTGAGCCCACTGCCCTGAGCCCACCGCGCTGAGCCCACCGTGCTGAGCCCCCCGCCCTGAGCCCACCGCCCTTGAGCCGAGCGGCCCGCGTCGGAGCCCGCCGTCGGTACCGTGCGGTGGATGGGGAGACGACGGGGAGCCGCCGAAGCGCTGGACGCGTTCTTCCGGGCCGGCAGCGAGGCGGAGCGGTACGCCGCGGCGCCGCGGGTGGTCGAGGCCGTGGGGCAGCCGCGCCTGGCCGCGATCCTGGCCGGGACGCGGGAGCGGATCGGCCCGTTCGAGGGCGTCGAGGAACGACCGGACGGGCTGTTCGCACGGGGGCCACGCGGCCGGGTGGCCGTGGCCGGCCAGGTCGACGACGAGGGTCGGCTGGCCGCGCTGTACGTGGCCGGGCGGCCCGCGGCCCGCTCGCCGTGGCGGGCGGCGCCGGCCCTGCGGGCCGCACGGGTGTGGTCGGCGCGCGTGGTCTGGCCGCTCGCGCTGGTGGCCGCCGGGGCGACCCTGTGGACCGCCGGCTCGGCGGGGGAGTGGCTGGGCCGGGCCGCGGTCGTGGGGTTCCTGCTGGTGATGGCGTTCGGCTTCAAGGCGCCCTCGGCCACCGACCTTCCCCGGTGGGCCCGTTGGGCGTTCGCCGCGCTGACGGTCGCCTCGGCGGCCTCGGCCGTGCGCCTGCCGGGCCGCCCGCGGGGCACCGTGAGCCTGTGGGGGGCCGTGGAATGGGTCCTGGTGGCGGCGCTGGCCGCAGTGGTCGCTTCGAGCCGACGGGCCAGGGCGGCCGAGACGGTGTCGAGCCCCCTGCGGCTGCCGCTCGACCCGGGGGTGTGGTGGGTGATGCAGGGAGGCGGGCGCTGGCTCAACCACCACCACGTCGTGCCGGAGCAGCGCTGGGCCGTCGATCTGGTCAAGCTCGGTCCTGACGGCACCCGGGCGCCCGGTCTGCGGATCGACCGCGACGCGTCCACGTACGCGGCCTACGGGACCCCGTTGTACGCGCCGTGCGCCGGCACCGTGGTGCGGGCCGCCGACGGCTGGCCGGACCAGGCGCCGGGCCGGGTGGTGTTCGCGCCGCCGGCCGGCAACCACGTCGCGATCGACACCGGCCGCGAACACGTCCTGCTCGCGCATCTACGGCCGGGCACCGTACGGGTCCGGGTCGGCGACCGGGTGGCCGTCGGCGACCGGCTCGGCGAGGTCGGCAACTCCGGCAACTCCACCGAGCCGCACCTGCACCTCCAGGCGGACCGGGACGGCCGGAGCGTCCAGTTGCGGTTCGAAGGGGTGCGCGGCCGGCTCCGGCGGGGCCGGCGGATCAGCGTCCCCGGGTAGCGGCCCGCCGTCGTGACGGTCGCCGTACCTCCGCCCGGGGGGCCCGGGGAGCCCACGGTGGGGCGGTCGGGCAGGGGGTCCGGGGTGGGGGAACGCGCTGGCGTAGGCTGGGCCGGTCCGGATTCGTATCCTCCGAAGGGCCTGCCACGGTGACTTCCTCGACCGAACTCGCAGCCGTCCTCGACCGCGCCGCCGCAGGGGGCAGGATCACCCCGGAGGAAGCGCTCGACGTCTACCGGTCCGCGCCGCTGCACGCGCTCGGGGCCGCCGCCGACGCGGTGCGCCGCCGCCGCTACGCGGGCACCGAGCACATCGCGACGTACATCATCGAGCGCAACATCAACTACACGAACGTGTGCGTCACCGCGTGCAAGTTCTGCGCGTTCTACGCGGCGCCGAAGGACACCGGCAAGGGGTGGAGCCGCGGGCTCGACGACATCCTGCGCCGCTGCGCCGAGACCGTCGAACTCGGCGGCACCCAGATCATGTTCCAGGGCGGCCACCACCCGGACTACGGCGTCGAGTACTACGAAGAGCACTTCGCCGCGATCAAGCGGGAGTTCCCGCAGCTGGTGATCCACTCGCTGGGCGCGTCCGAGATCGACCACATGGCGCGGGTCTCCGGGGTCAGCGCGGAGGAGGCGATCCGCCGTATCCACGCCGCCGGGCTCGACTCGTTCGCCGGCGCCGGCGCGGAACTCCTGCCGGAGCGGCCGCGGAAGGCGATCGCACCGCTGAAGGAGTCCGGCGAGCGGTGGCTGGAGATCATGGAGACCGCGCACGGGCTGGGCGTGGAGTCCACCACGACCATGCTCATGGGCACCGGTGAGACCAACGCGGAGCGGATCGAGCACCTGCGGATGATCCGCGACGTGCAGGACCGCACCGGCGGGTTCCGGGCGTTCATCCCGTACACCTACCAGCCGGAGAACAACCACCTGAAGGGCCAGACGCAGGCGACGCTCTTCGAGTACCTGCGGATGATCGCGATCGCGCGGCTCTTCCTCGACAACGTCGCCCACATCCAGGGGTCCTGGCTCACCACCGGCAAGGAGGTCGGCCAACTGTCGCTGCACTACGGCGCGGACGACCTCGGGTCGGTCATGCTGGAGGAGAACGTCGTCTCCTCGGCCGGGGCGAAGCACCGCTCCAACCGGATGGAGCTGATCCATCTGATCCGCGCGGCCGGGCGCGTGCCCGCGCAGCGCGCGACCACCTACGAGCACCTCGTCGTGCACGACGACCCGGCGAACGACCCGGTCGACGACCACGTCGTCTCCCACCTGTCCTCGACCGCGATCGAGGGCGGCACCGCGCACCCCGAGTTGAAGATCCTCGAAGCCAGGTAGCAGCCGGGTGGTAGCCGGGTGGTCGCTCCACGGGCCGGGCCGCACCACGTCCGGATGGGCCCGCGCCCCTGGAAGGCCGCCCTGCTCACCTTGGACGTAGGGTGGGGCGCGTGACACGGGCCTCCTTGGAGAAGCAGCCGCAGGACGTCGCCGCGATGTTCGACGGTGTGGCGGCGAAGTACGACCTGACGAACGACGTGCTGTCGCTCGGCCAGACCCGGCTGTGGCGCAGGGCGGTGGCGCAGGCGCTGGACGTACGGCCGGGCGAGCGGGTGCTCGACCTGGGCGCGGGCACGGCGACGTCGTCGCTGCCGTTCGTGGCGGCGGGCGCGCAGGTCGTCCCCTGTGACTTCTCGCTCGGCATGCTGCGGGAGGGCAAGAAGCGCCACCCGGAGCTGCCGCTGACCGCCGGCGACGCGACCCGACTGCCGTTCGCCGACGGGGTGTTCGACGCGGTCACCATCTCGTTCGCGTTGCGCAACGTGCACGACACCGACGCGGCGCTGCGCGAGATGCGGCGGGTGGCCAGGCCCGGCGGGCGGCTGGTGATCTGCGAGTTCAGCCACCCGACGTACCGGCCGCTGCGCACCGTCTACACCGAGTACCTGATGCGCGCGCTGCCCCCGGTGGCGACCAAGGTGAGCAGCAACCCGGACGCGTACGTGTACCTCGCCGAGTCGATCCGCGCCTGGCCCGACCAGCGGGCGCTGGCCGGGCGGTTGAAGGACGCGGGCTGGACGGGCGTGGCCTGGCGCAACCTGACCGGCGGGATCGTGGCGCTGCACCGCGGCGCGAACGGGTAGCTGTATCCGGCAAGCGGTATCCGGCCTCCACGGAAGAGGAATCCGCGGTTCCGGGTCGTCGTCGCCGGTGGGGGCCATATGCTGCGATGTCCGCGGGGGGACAGCAGCCCCGCCGTCTCCCGGAGTTGCCGATGCCGTTCTGCCCCGCGTGCGGGAACCAGGTCGCCGAGGCGGAAGGCGTCCGCTTCTGCCCGCGTTGCGGCCGTGACCTGACCGCGCCTTCCCTCCCCGCGCCGCCCCCGCCCCCGCCGACCGACGCTCCCGCGCCGCAGGCCACTCCGACCCAGGTCGGGGCGCTGCCTCCTCCACCGCCTCCTCCTCCACCGCCGCCGCCGTACGGCGCGCCGACCGGGCAGACGGCGATACCGCCGGGCCCGCCCGGCTACGGGCCGGGCTACCCGCCGCCCGGACCGGTCGTGCCCTCGCCCGCCGCGGTGTTCGTGCGGAGGGTGTTCACCGGCCGCTGGGAGATGCCGCTGCTGGTCGCGCTCGGCCCGGCGCTGACCATCGTCGCGGCGGCCCTGGCGATCGCGGGCGTCGCGGGCACAGCGCTGCCCAGCGGCTCGGTCGGCATGGCCACCCGCACCCGGGCCGCCCTCGCCGCCCTCGTCCAGGGCCTCGGCGGCAACCTCAAGGCGAGCACGACCTACACCGACGACACCGGCTTCGACGACTCGGACGACGGTGACGGGTTCTCCGACGGTGGCAGCGACGGCAGCGACGGCGGTGACTTCTCCGACGGCGGCTCCGACGGTGACGAGTTCTCCGATGGCGGCAGCGACGGTTCGGATGGCTCCGACGGCTATGACGGCGGCAGCGACGGGTACGACGGCGGCTCCGACGGGTACGACGACGGCAGCGACGGGTACGACAACGGCTCCGACGGTTCGGACGGTTCGGACGGTTCGGACGGCTCCGACGGCTCCGACGGCTCTGACGGCTCTGACGGGTACGACACCTTCGACTCCGGCAGCGACGTCGGCTACACCATGAGCGGCAGTGGCAGCGGCGGTCACGCGCACACGTACCACGCGTCGCTCACCGTCCTGCCCTGGACGGTCACCCTGCTGTGGGTCCTGGTGCTGGTGCTCGGCCTGCGGATGATGCGCAAGCGGCAACTCGCCACGGCCGCCGCCTCGGGCGCCGGCCCGGTCACGACCGCCGACAGCGCCGCGGCCGCCGTACGCGTCGCGCTGCTCGCCGCCGCCGCGGCGCTCGTCATCGGCTTCTTCGCCGAGCCGCACATCGCCCTGGCGCACTTCACCACCGCGCCGTTCCTGGCCATGCTGGGGACCTTCGTGCTCAGCCTGGTCACGGCGCTGATCGTGCTGTGCCGTCCGGCGCTGACGGCGTGGCTCGCCGCGCGGCCGGGTGCCGCGGCCACGTACCGGGTGGTCTCCACCACGGCGATCGCGCTGCTGGCCACCCTGCTCATCGCGGGCGCCGTGGTCTTCGTGATCGCGGCCGCGCACTACCACGACCTGACCGGCTGGGGAGTGGCCGCGGCCGGGCTGCTGCTGCTCAACCTCGGGGTCTCCGGGCTGGGGCTGAGCTGGGGGGCGCCGTTCCGGGTCGGCGCGGACTACGGCACCAGCAACGACCACCACGTGTCCTTCGGCCTGGGCGACCTCAACCACGTGTGGGGCGGCTGGTCGGTGACCGGCACGGTCGCGGGCGGGCTCGGCTGCGCGCTGCTGATCGGGGTGCTCGCGGTCCGGCGGACCCGTGGCCGCCCCGAACAGTTCGCGGTGGCCGCGCTGTTCACCGGCCTGCTGGTGATCCTGGCCGCGGTCAGCGGCGCGCGCACCGGCGGGGACACGGCCCTGACCGGCGTGCTCGACCACGTCAGCGCGGGCACGAAGGTGCCCGAGATACTGGGTCTCGGCCTGCTGTGGACGTTCGGCGGCGTGCTGGTCGCGCCGTACGTGTGGCGGGTCTTCGGCGGCCGGGTGCCGCCGGCGTACCCGGTCGGACCTGGCGTCCCCTCGCCCTACGGGCCGGTTCCCCAGAGCGGCGCGGCGTACGGCGGGACGTACGGGACGACCGGCGGGACGTACGGCGCGGTCCCCGGTGGCGCGGTGCCGCCCCAACCCGGCCCGCCCGCCGGGGCGTACGGCCCGCCGCAGCCCCCCGGCCCGCCCGCGCCGGCGGAGCCCGTCGTGCACGACCTGGGCGTGGTGGAACCGGACCGGCTGCGCAAGCCGCCGCCGGACCCGCACTGACCCGCCGCTCTCCCGAGAGCCGCCGCTCCACCCGGAGCGGCGGCCTCATACACTCGGCATGACGTCCTCGCATCCGACGTCGAACACCAGCAACAGCCCTTCGCCGAACCGGGAGAGTCCACGTGACCGACACCGCACTGTCCGAGCGCAGCGCCGATGTGATCGTCGTCGGCGCCGGGCCCGCCGGTTCGACGACCGCGTACTACCTGGCCAAGTCCGGTCTCGACGTGCTGCTGCTGGAGAAGACCGCCTTCCCGCGCGAGAAGGTCTGCGGCGACGGGCTGACCCCGCGCGCCACCAAGCAGCTGGTGTCGATGGGCATCGACGTCTCCGAGGAGGCGGGCTGGCTGCGCAACAAGGGCCTGCGGATCATCAGCGGCGGCATGCGGCTGGAGATGGACTGGCCGGAGCTGGCCGCCTACCCGGACTACGGACTGGTGCGCAGGCGCGAGGACTTCGACGAACTCCTCGCCCAGCAGGCCGTGAAGGCCGGCGCGCGGCTGTACGAGCGGTGCAACGTCGGAGCGCCGATCGTCGACGAGCGCACCGGCCGGATCACCGGCGTCACCGCCAAGCTCGGCGAGGAGAAGACGCCGGCCGCCTTCCACGCGCCGCTGGTGGTCGCCGCCGACGGCAACTCCACCCGGCTGTCGCTGGCGATGGGCCTGCACCGCCGCGACGACCGCCCGATGGGTGTCGCGGTGCGGACGTACTTCACCTCGCCGCGGCACGAGGACGACTACCTGGAGTCCTGGCTGGAGCTGTGGGACCGGCGCGGCGCCGCCCCGCGCCAACTGCCGGGCTACGGCTGGATCTTCGGCCTCGGCGACGGCACCTCCAACGTGGGCCTCGGCATCCTCGACTCCTCGGCGGCCTTCCGCGAGCTGGACTGGCGCGAGGTGCTCAAGGCGTGGGTCGGCTCCATGCCGGAGGACTGGGGCTTCACCCCGGAGAACATGACCGGGCCGATCCGCGGCGCCGCGCTGCCGATGGCCTTCAACCGCCAGCCGCACTACACCCGCGGCCTGCTGCTGGTCGGCGACGCGGGCGGGCTGGTCAACCCGTTCAACGGCGAGGGCATCGCCTATGCGATGGAATCCGGGCAGATCGCCGCTGACGTGATCACCCAGGCGCACGCCCGCGCCACCGCCGGGCAGCGCGAACTCGCGCTCGCCGCCTACCCGCGCATCCTCAAGGACACCTACGGCGGCTACTACAACCTCGGCCGCGCCTTCGTGAAGCTGATCGGCAACCCGAAGGTCCTCCAGCTGTGCACCCAGCGCGGCCTGACCCACCCGATGCTGATGCGCTTCTGCCTCAAGCTCCTCGCCAACCTCACCGACCCCACCGGCGGCGACGCGATGGACCGCATCATCAACGGCCTCACCAAGATCACCCCGCGCGCCTGAACCGGCGCCCGGGCAACGCGGGGCCGGGCCCGTACGGCTCCGGGGCGACCGGCGGTCAGACGGGCAGGTCCCAGCCCGGACCGTCCTCGTCGCCGATCCAGACGCGCTGCCCGGTCGGGGAGACGGTGAGGCCGAAGCCCTCCTGGTGCGGTGCGCCGGCCTCCTGCCAGCGCTGAACGGCCGCTTCGACCCGGTCCCACAGCCGTACGGGCCCGCGCTGTACGACCGTCCAGCCGCCGTCCGGTCCGGGCGTGGTCCGGGCCTGTGAACCGGTGGAAACGTCCCACAGGACCTGTTCGGCTCCCGCTCCCAGCCGCTCTGCCGCGGGCGCGGCGAGCTGGGCGACCCAACCGCCGGTCCAGGTGGTGATGACCGCGGGATCGATGGTGCTCGGACGCTCGTCGCCGGGCAGCAGGGCAAGCGCGGGGCGGGGCGGCCGGTCGTGCGGGCGGGCGATCATGAAGCTGGTGTACCCGGGCAGGAACCTGCCCGTGGCGGTGCCGGGTCCGGTCACCGTGAGGAGCACCAGCCCGGACGCGTAGCCCCAACCGGACAGCGTGACCAGGATCTTCCCGCCCGGTTTCACCTGGTGCAGCCAGGCCAGGGGGATGTAGCGGACGGAGCAGGTGGCGATCAGGCGGTCGTACGCGCCGCCCTCCGGATCTCCGCGCAGGCCGTCCCCGACGATCAGCCTCGGTGCGTACCCGGCTGCGCCGAGTGCTGCGGAGGCTGCCTGCGCGACCACCGGGTCGTACTCGATGCTGGTGAGCGCGGTGCTCCCGAGGCGGTGCGCCCCGATGGCGGTCGAGTACCCGGTCCCGGTCCCGACCTCCAACACCCGCTGCCTCGCCTCGACGTCGAGCTGGTGCCACATGCGCAGCACCAGCGAAGGAAGGGTGGACGACGAGGAAGGGGAGCCGGTGACGGTCCCTTCGGTCACATCGCCGGGCCGGATGCGGCCGTCCAGTTGCGTGATCAGCGTCCGGTCGCCGTAGACGCCCTCCAGCCAGCCGTCGTCACCTTGGTGCACGGGTCGGTAGCGGGTCGGGAAGCTGTCCGGGACCTCGTCGAAGTAGGACGGTGTGAACAACTCCCGGGGAACTGTCTCGACGGCGCCACGCCACGCGGGGTCCGTCAGCGTGCCGTCCTCGGCGAGCATGTCCGCCAGCGCGGCGCGCAGTTGAGCCAGTGTGCTCACAGGTCGGAGTCCTTCTGTAGTTCGTCGCAGATGGCGTGCGCGATGGCGTCGGTGGTTTCGGCCGGCTGCCAGGCCCACTGCCCGTTGGGGTTGCACTCCAGGAAGTACCACCGGCCGTCAGCGGTCACGGCGAAGTCGAACGCGCCGTAGGTCAGGCCGAATTCGCCGAGGTAGGAAGCGATGGAGTCTGCGACCGCCTCCGGCACGGCGATTGGTCCGCACCGCATGAGGTCCTGCCGGTGACGCCAGTCGACGTCCGGGCTGTCGATCCGGGTACCGAACAACCGATCGCTGACGGCGGTCACCCGCACGTCGAACTCCTTGTCGACCGTGGCCTGGAACAGGTGCGGGCAGACGGCAACGGCACTCGTGATCTCGTCCTCGTTCACCTCGCGCACCCAGACACTGCGCGGCTGACCGTCCACCCGGTAAGGCACGCTCCACAGAGGTTTGTACACGACTGTGCCGACTTGGCGCGCCATGAAGTCTTGGACCTCGTGTTCGTCCGTGGTGATGAGGGTGTCGGGCACCAGGAACCCGTTTCTCTGCGCGGCGGCGAGTTGGGCGGCCTTGTGCTCGGCCGCACGGTTGCGCCACGGGTGGTTGACGTAGTGCGCTCCCGGGAGCGAGGCGAGGATGCCTCCGGTTCCCCACGTATGCTGCGCCGCAGCGAACCTGCGGTCTTGTTCGTCCAGCCCGGGAGGGCCCCCGTAGGGCGAGGGCCTGCGGACCCAGACGGACCGTACGTGTGCGAGATCGAGTTGCCGGCTCGGGGTGCGCAGGAGGCCTCCTTGTTCGCCCGTGCCGTATCCGGCGGACAGCGAAGCACCCGCGTACAGGTCGATGCCGGGGTCGAGGCGGACCACGGGAACTCGTCGTGCGGCGAGTATCCGCAGCGGGGGCCGGCAGCCGAACCAGGGGCTGGCACGGCTGTACCAGGAGAGCGGTTGGACGCTGCGGCAGTTCGCCCAGGCGGTCAACAGGATCGGCACGGAGCGTGGGACGCCCACCCGGTACCAGGCCGCATCAGCTCATCAGTGGCTCAATGGGCACGTTCCGAGGGAGAGTTCACACGCGCTTGTGCTGGAAGCGTTCGCACGCCGTCTTGGGCGGGCGGTTACCTGCGCGGAAGCGGGCCTGCCCCTCTCCGCGGCTGAAACGTCCGCGTTCGCCGGGGAGGCGGGTTGGTCCGGGGATACGGTGGTGGGACTCGTCACGATGGGGAGAGCCGATATGGACCCGTCCAGGCGCAATTTCCTCTCAACTGCTCTCTATGCCGCCGCGTTGCCGGTTCCGCTGTACGCCGAGGTGGTCGGTCGGACCGAGTACGGCGCGGGAGGGCACACGACTCGTATCGGTGCGGGCGACGTCACCACCGTACGGACGATGACCGAACGCATCGCGGACATTCTCGACGAACTGGGGGGAGGCCACGCCCGCCCCATGGCCGCCGCCTTCCTCGTCAACACGGTGGCACCGTACCTACGGGCCGACGCGTCGGACGCCACCCGGAAGAGCATGCTCGCCGCCGCGTCGGACCTCGTGTACCTCACCGGGTGGATGGCCATGTACGAAAAAGCGCACGGTCTCGGTCAGCGCTACTACCTGCAGGCACTTCGGCTGGCCGGGGAGGCCGAGGACCACGTGACGTACTGCCGCACGCTGCGTGGCATGGCCCTGCAGGCGGCTGATCTCAGGCATGCGAAGCGAGCGCAGGAACTCGCCGACTCCGCAGCCGAGGCGGGGCCCAAGGCGGGCCCGCGACTGCGGGCGTTCCTCACCGGACAGCAGGCGCAGGGGGCCGCACTCGTCGGCGACAAGCGCCGGGCCTTCTCCCATCTCGCCGAGACGGCGGACGCCCTTTCGCAGGCCGACAACCGGCGCGACTTCGTCGGCGGTTACGACCAGGCCGCGTACCACTTCCACGTGTCCAGCGTGCTCTACGCCTTGGGCGACGTGCGGGGATCGGTCACGGCCATGCAGGAGTCCAACCGGGCGCGGCCCCCGATGGAGAAGCAGGGCAGGGCCCACGCGAACGGACTGCTCGCCCAGCGGCAACTCGAGGTCAGGCAGTTGGAAGCCTCCTGCGCCACCTGGGACGACTTCCTCGACGACTACGCGCACTTGTCCTCTGCACGCGCCGACGAGCACTTCGGTGTCCTAAGGAGACGCCTGCGCCCGTACCTGAAGAGCTCCCGGGTGCGCGAGGTGTACGACCGGGCCGCGGACGTGGCGCGTCACAAGGCCGCGTAGAACCCTGGCCGGTCTCGGACCCGAAGGGCCCGACGGACCGCGCGTACGGCCGTACGCCCGTACGAAGGTGCGGGGAGCCGCTCAAGCTCCCTCTGGACGGTCCCCCGCACCCGCGTTCGCTTCGGGACCCGCTGGACCTACTCGCTCCGACCGGTCTGCCCGGCGGGCAGGCCGACCCGGTTGCCCGCCTTACGCAGCGGCACTCAGAGGACGTTGACCGCCCAGTCGGGCATGTAGTCCGCGAGCTGGTGGATGGCGACCGGGGTGGACGGGTTGGCCGCGTCCAGGTACTGGCCGTCACCGATGAAGACGCCGACGTGGTAGGCGCTGCCCTCGCCGCCCCAGAAGATGAGGTCGCCGGGCTGGAGGGCGGAGATCGAGACGGGCGTGCCGACGGTCGACTGGTCCTGCGAGGTCCGCGGGATGTCGACGCCGATGGAGGCGAACGCCGCCTGGGTCAGGCCCGAGCAGTCGTACGAGCCGGGGCCGGTGGCGCCGTACACGTAGGGCTTGCCGAGCTGGGACTTCAGGAACGCGATGAGCTGGTCGACCTTGCTGGACGAGGCCGCGGTGACGGTCGCGGTCGGCGTCGCGGTGACCGAACCCTGTCCGGACGAGCCGAGCGTGGTCCTGGTGGTGGAGCGCGAGGCGGCCTGGCCGGCCCGCGCCTTGGCGGCCTTGGCCGCCTTCGCGGCGGACTCGGCCTTCCTGAGTGCGGCCTTGTGCGCCTTGGCCGCGGACTTCGCGGCGTCGGTGGCGGCCTTCTCCTGGTCGGCGGAGAGGGCGGCGGACAGCGCCTCCCGTTCCAGCGCCGCGACGGCCTGCTGAGCGGAGGCAGCCGTGGAGAGCGTCGCCGCCCGGACGTTGAGGTCGCGCGCGGACTGCGCGTCCCGCGTGGCCTGCGCCGAGGCGGCCGTGGTGGTGGTGTGCGTGGTCTCGGCCATGGCCGGAGCGGCCGCGCCGCACAGGGCGAACGCGCTGACGACGCCGCCGACGAGTCCGGCCCTGCGGACCCACTTCGGGTCACGGGGCGCCGCGTGCCGTCGGCGGCCGGTATGGGTATGCGTGTCGGACACCTGTGTCCGGGATGTGTTCGGGGACATGGGTCCCTGGCTATCAGGAACGAATGGTTCCGTTCAATAAAGGTGGGATGCGCCACAGTTGACGTGCTCACGGCTCAATTGCCCGTTTCACGATCTTGCTTGACGGGTGCTTTGATCCGTTTTCGCTCCTCCGGTGACGTATGCGCTCGTGCACACTTTCACGCGCGTCATTCCCGGGTTCCACGGCTCACCCGGGCGGGTTCGGCGGCGCTATCACGGCGATTCGTCCATCGCCAATTTGCCTGCTGCGGAGGATGTCTGATAGTGGATGCGCCGCGCTGACCAGCGAGAACGCCCACGAATGTGACGTGAAGTGATCGTTTGGGTGCCATCCGCCGCAAGATCACCGCTCATCCGACTTCATGATCGTTGGTCAGGTGGTGGAGATCACAAAGCTCGTGCTGACCCCCGTGTCGCAGATCACAGACCGGGAGGCATAGGATGCAGGCGGCTTGGGCTTGTGAACTGCCTCACATAGGCGCGATCTTCGCGGTTTTGTGGCGTGGCGCACCGCCCCGGTCACGGTCCGTACATCAGTCACAGTCGACTGGAAGGAGCGGGGGACGGTGAACGCCTACGCGCCCATCCTCGTGCTGGGCGGCCTCGCGGCCGGCTTCGCGATCTTCTCCGTTTTCATGGCCTCGATCATCGGGCCGAAACGGTACAACCGGGCCAAGTTGGAAGCGTATGAGTGCGGCATCGAGCCGACTCCGCAGCCGGCCGGTGGTGGCCGCTTCCCGATCAAGTACTACCTGACGGCGATGCTCTTCATCGTCTTCGACATCGAAATCGTCTTCCTCTATCCGTGGGCGGTCACCTTCGACCGGCTGGGGATGTTCGGGCTCGTCGAGATGCTCCTCTTCGTGCTCACCGTCTTCGTCGCCTACGCCTACGTGTGGAGGCGCGGCGGCCTGGAGTGGGACTAGGGCCTGACGAGTTCCGGCAACTGACGGCGACCAGGGGACCGAGGAGACCAGGAGCCAACCCATGGGTATCGAAGAGAAACTGCCGAGCGGATTCCTGCTGACGACGGTGGAGACCGCGGCGGGCTGGGTGCGTAAGGCGTCGGTCTTCCCGGCCACCTTCGGCCTCGCCTGCTGCGCCATCGAGATGATGACCACCGGTGCCGGGCGGTACGACATGGCCCGGTTCGGCATGGAGGTCTTCCGCGGATCGCCGCGGCAGGCCGACCTGATGATCGTGGCCGGCCGGGTCAGCCAGAAGATGGCCCCGGTGCTGCGCCAGGTCTACGACCAGATGCCGAACCCCAAGTGGGTGATCTCGATGGGCGTGTGCGCCTCCAGCGGCGGCATGTTCAACAACTACGCGATCGTGCAGGGCGTCGACCACGTGGTGCCGGTCGACATCTACCTGCCCGGCTGCCCGCCCCGCCCCGAGATGCTCCTCGACGCGATCCTCAAGCTGCACGAGAAGATCCAGCACGGCAAGCTCGGCGTGAACCGCGAGGCCGCCGCCCGCGAGGCGGAGGAGGCGGCGCGCAAGGCGCTCCCCACGATCGAGATGAAGGGGCTCCTGCGATGACCGCCACCCCCAACCCGCCCCAACTGCCGGAGGAGCCCGCCGAGGGCGGGGTGCCCGCGCAGCGCCACGACGCCGGCGAGGTGATCGGCGTCCGCAAGGGGATGTTCGGCGCCAACAACGGAGGCGACACCACCGGTTACGGCGGCCTGGTCCGTACCGTCCGGCTGCCCGGCGCGACCAACCGGCCCTACGGCGACCCCTTCGACGAGATCGCCGACGAGCTGGAGGGCGCCCTGGAGGAGCAGGGGCTGCCGCCGGCCGAGGCGATCGAGAAGACCGTCGTCGACCGCGGCGAACTGACCTTCCACATCGCCCGCGAGCACCTGGTCCGGGTCGCCCGCACGCTGCGCGACGACCCCGCGCTGCGGTTCGAGCTGTGCACCGGCGTCAGCGGCGTGCACTACCCCGGCGACACCGGGCGCGAGCTGCACGCGGTCTACCACCTGCGCTCGCTCACCCACGGCCGGCTGATCCGGATCGAGACCAGCGCGCCCGACGCCGACCCGCACGTCCCCTCGCTGGTCCCGGTCTACCCGACCAACGACTGGCACGAGCGCGAGACCTACGACTTCTTCGGCATCGTCTTCGACGGCCACCCCGCGCTCACCCGGATCATGATGCCGGACGACTGGCCCGGCCACCCGCAGCGCAAGGACTACCCGCTCGGCGGCATCCCCGTCGAGTACAAGGGTGCCCAGATCCCGGCTCCCGACCAGCGGAGGTCGTACTCATGACCCCACACCGTCGCCCGACCGCCACCCCTCAACGACTCCCTGCGGGAGGCTGTTCATGAGCTATGGATACACCGCCCCCCAACAAGCCGAGGAGCGGGAGACCACCGAGGGCCGGGTGTTCACCGTCACCGGCGGGGACTGGGACGAGCTCGCCGAGACCGTGGGCAAGGCCGACGACGAGCGGATCATCGTCAACATGGGCCCGCAGCACCCGTCCACCCACGGCGTGCTCCGGCTGATCCTGGAGATCGACGGCGAGACGGTCACCGAGGCCCGCTCCGGCATCGGCTACCTGCACACCGGCATCGAGAAGAACATGGAGTTCCGGACGTGGACCCAGGGGTCCACCTTCGTGACGCGCATGGACTACCTCACGCCGCTGTTCAACGAGACCGCCTACTGCCTCGCGGTGGAGAAGCTGCTCGGCATCACCGACCAGATCCCGGACCGGGCCAGCGTCATCCGGGTGCTGATGATGGAGCTCAACCGGATCGCCTCCCACCTGGTCTGCATCGCCACCGGCGGCATGGAGCTGGGCGCGACCACCATCATGATCTACGGCTTCCGCGACCGCGAGTACATCCTCGACATCTTCGAGCTGGTCACCGGCCTGCGGATGAACCACGCGTACGTCCGCCCCGGCGGCCTCGCCCAGGACCTGCCGCCCGGCGCGGTCGACCAGATCCGCGAGTTCGTGAAGAAGTTCCGGAAGAACCTGCCGGAGTACGACAAGCTCGCCACCGGCAACCCGATCTTCAAGGGCCGGATGCAGGACGTCGGCTACCTGGACCTGACCGGCTGCATGGCGCTCGGCGCCACCGGCCCGATCCTGCGCGCCGCCGGCCTGCCGCACGACCTGCGCAAGGCCGACCCGTACTGCGGCTACGAGAACTACGACTTCGAGGTGCCGACCACCGACACCTGCGACTCCTACGGCCGCTTCCGGGTCCGCCTGGAGGAGATGCACCAGAGCCTGCGGATCGTCGAGCAGTGCCTGGACCGGCTCGCCCCCGGGCCGGTGATGGTCGAGGACAAGAAGATCGCCTGGCCCGCGCAACTCGCGCTCGGCCCGGACGGCATGGGCAACTCCCTGGACCACATCAAGAAGATCATGGGCACCTCCATGGAGGCCCTGATCCACCACTTCAAGCTGGTCACCGAGGGCTTCCGGGTACCGCCGGGACAGGCGTACGCCGCCGTCGAGTCGGCCAAGGGCGAGCTGGGCGTGCACGTCGTCAGCGACGGCGGCACCCGCCCGTACCGGGTGCACTTCCGCGACCCGTCCTTCACCAACCTGCAGTCCATGGCCGCGATGTGCGAGGGCGGCCAGGTGGCCGACGTCATCGTGGCGGTGGCGTCCATCGACCCCGTGATGGGAGGTGTCGACCGATGACCGAGCTCTCACAGGGCAGCGGCTCCCCCGGTGTGTCCCTGGGCATCCCCGAAATGCCCGCCCCCGACTACCCGGCCGACGTCCGGGCCCGGCTGGAGACCGACGCCAAGGAGGTGATCGCCCGCTACCCCGGCTCGCGCAGCGCGCTGCTGCCGCTGCTGCACCTGGTGCAGTCCGAGGAGGGGTACGTCACCCGCACCGGCATCCGGTTCTGCGCCGAGCAACTGGGCCTCACCACCGCCGAGGTCACCGCGGTCGCCACCTTCTACACGATGTACCGGCGCAAGCCGTCCGGCGAGTACCAGGTCGGCGTCTGCACCAACACGCTGTGCGCGGTGATGGGCGGCGACGCGATCTTCGAGGAGCTGAAGGAGCACCTCGGGGTCGGCAACGACGAGACCACCGAGGACGGCAAGGTCACCCTCGAACACATCGAGTGCAACGCGGCCTGCGACTTCGCGCCCGTGGTGATGGTCAACTGGGAGTTCTTCGACGACCAGACCCCCGAGTCGGCCAAGCAGCTCGTCGATGACCTGATCGCCGGCCGCGAGGTCCGCCCGACCCGCGGCGCCCCGCTGTGCACCTACCGGCAGACCGCCCGCATCCTGGCCGGCTTCCCCGACGAGCGCGAGGGCGCCGTCGAGGCGACCGGCGGCGCCGGCCCCGCCTCGCTGGCGGGCCTGCGGCTGCACCGCGGCGAGCTGCCCGCGCCGAAGGTGGTCGGCCAGCGCGACGCCTCGCCGAGCGGCGAAGCCGGGACGTACGACACCGCCACCTCGCCGTCGCCCGCGCAGCACCCCAGCTCGCACGACGCGCCCGCGCAGACCGCCGAGTCCGACCCGGCCCACCCCGCGGACCCGGTGGCCGAGCACGTGGACCACGCCACCGAGGAGGAGGGCGAGTGATGACCGTCGAACCGGCCGAGAAACTGCTCGCGCCCGTACTGTCGGCGTTCTGGGACGACCCGCGGTCGTGGACGCTGGAGACCTACCGCAGGCACGACGGGTACGAAGCGCTCACCAAGGCGCTCGCGATGGCCCCGGACGACCTGATCGCCTACGTCAAGGACTCCGGCCTGCGCGGCCGCGGCGGCGCGGGCTTCCCCACCGGCATGAAGTGGCAGTTCATCCCGCAGGGCGACGGCAAGCCGCACTACCTGGTGGTCAACGCCGACGAGTCCGAGCCGGGCACCTGCAAGGACATCCCGCTGCTCTTCGCCAACCCGCACTCCCTGATCGAGGGCATCGTGATCGCGTGCTACGCGATCCGCTCGCACCACGCCTTCATCTACCTGCGCGGCGAGGTCGTCCCGGTGCTGCGCCGGCTGCACGAGGCGGTGCGCGAGGCGTACGCCGCCGGCTACCTCGGCAAGAACATCAAGGGCACCGGCTTCGACCTCGAACTCACCGTGCACGCGGGCGCCGGCGCCTACATCTGCGGCGAGGAGACCGCGCTGCTGGACTCCCTGGAGGGCCGCCGCGGCCAGCCCCGGCTCCGCCCGCCGTTCCCCGCCGTGGAGGGCCTGTACGCCTGCCCCACCGTGGTGAACAACGTGGAGTCGATCGCCTCGGTTCCCGCGATCATCCAGCGCGGCAAGGAGTGGTTCAAGTCGATGGGCAGCGAGAAGTCCCCGGGCTTCACGCTGTACTCGCTCTCCGGCCACGTCGCCCGCCCCGGCCAGTACGAAGGCCCGCTCGGCATCACGCTGCGCCAACTGCTCGACATGGGCGGCGGGATGCGCCCCGGCCACCGGCTGAAGTTCTGGACCCCCGGCGGCTCCTCGACCCCGATGTTCACCGACGAGCACCTCGACGTGCCGCTGGACTACGAGGGCGTCGGCGCGGCCGGCTCCATGCTCGGCACCAAGGCCCTGCAGTGCTTCGACGAGACGACCTGCGTGGTGCGGGCCGTCACCCGCTGGACCGAGTTCTACGCCCACGAGTCGTGCGGCAAGTGCACGCCGTGCCGTGAAGGCACCTACTGGCTGGTCCAGTTGCTGCGGGACATCGAGGCCGGGAAGGGCCGGCCGGAAGACCTCGACAAGCTCCAGGACATCGCCGACAACATCAACGGCAAGTCCTTCTGCGCCCTGGGCGACGGTGCCGCCGCCCCGATCTTCTCCTCGCTGAAGTACTTCCGCTCGGAGTACGAGGAGCACATCGAGCAGAAGGGCTGCCCCTTCGACCCGGCCCGCTCCACCGCCTGGGCCGACAAGTCCCGTACGGAGGCCCACGCGTGACCATCACTACGAACGCACCCTCCGGTGGGCAGCCGGCGCCGCCCCCTGAAGACCTGATCTCGGTCACCATCGACGGCATCCCGATCTCGGTGGCCAAGGGCACCCTGGTGATCCGCGCCGCCGAGCAACTGGGCATCGAGATCCCCCGGTTCTGCGACCACCCGCTGCTCGACCCGGCCGGCGCCTGCCGCCAGTGCATCGTGGAGATCGAGGGCCAGCGCAAGCCGGTCGCCTCCTGCACCATCACCTGCACCGACGGCATGGTGATCACCACCCAGCTCACCTCGCCGGTCGCCGAGAAGGCGCAGCGCGGGGTGATGGAGCTGCTGCTGATCAACCACCCGCTGGACTGCCCGGTCTGCGACAAGGGCGGCGAGTGCCCGCTGCAGAACCAGGCGATGTCGGTCGGCGACCCCGACTCCCGCTTCGAGGGCCGCAAGCGCACCTTCGAGAAGCCGGTGCCGATCTCCGCGCAGGTGCTGCTGGACCGCGAGCGGTGCGTGCTGTGCGCGCGCTGCACCCGGTTCAGCCAGCAGATCGCCGGCGACCCGATGATCGAACTGCTCGAACGCGGCGCGCTCCAGCAGGTCGGCATCGGCGAGGGCGACCCGTTCGAGTCGTACTTCTCCGGCAACACCATCCAGATCTGCCCGGTCGGCGCGCTCACCTCCGCCGCCTACCGGTTCCGCTCCCGCCCCTTCGACCTGGTCTCCTCGCCGTCGGTGTGCGAGCACTGCGCCGGCGGCTGCGCCACCCGTACCGACCACCGCCGCGGCAAGGTCATGCGGCGGATGGCCGCCAACGACCCGGAGGTCAACGAGGAGTGGCTGTGCGACAAGGGCCGGTTCGGCTTCCGCTACGCGCAGCGGCCCGAGCGCCTCACCCACCCGCTGGTGCGCGGCGCCGACGGTGAACTCGCCCCCGCCAGCTGGCCGGAGGCGCTGGCCGCCGCGGCGGCGGGACTGACCGCGGCGCACGGCCGGGCCGCGGTGCTGGCCGGCGGCCGGCTCACCGTCGAGGACTCCTACGCGTACGGCAAGTTCGCCCGGGTCGCGCTCGGCACCAACGACGTGGACTTCCGGGCCCGCGCGCACTCCGCCGAGGAGGCCGACTTCCTCGCCGCCCACGTAGCGGGACACGGCGTCGACCTGGACGGCAGCGGGGTGACCAACCAGGCGCTGGAGCAGGCGCCGACCGTGCTGCTGGCCGGACTCGAGGCCGAGGAGGAGGCCCCGGGTGTCTTCCTGCGGTTGCGCAAGGCGCACCGCAAGAGCAAGCAGCAGGCGTACGCCCTGGCCACCTACACCTCGCGCGGCCTGGAGAAGGCCGGCGGCATCCTGCTGCCGGCCGCGCCCGGCACCGAACCGGAGTGGCTGGACGCGCTGGCCGGCGGGGTGGGCCTGGACGAGGCGGGTCGGCTGGCCGCGGAGGCGCTGCGCAAGCCCGGCGCGGTGATCCTGGTCGGCGAGCGGCTGGCCGCGGTGCCCGGCGGGTTGACCGCCGTGCTGCGGCTGGCCACCGCGACCGGCGCCCGGACGGCGTGGATTCCGCGCCGGGCCGGCGAGCGCGGCGCGGTCGAGGCGGGGGTGCTGCCCGGGCTGCTGCCCGGCGGGCGCCCGGTCACCGACCCGCGCGGCCGGGACGAGGTCGCCCGGGTGTGGGGCCTGCCGGCCCTGCCGACCCGGTTCGGCCGCGACACCGGGCAGATCGTGGAGGCCGCGGCGGACGGCGAGCTGGCCGCGCTGGTGGTCGGCGGCGTCGAGGTCGCGGACCTGCCGGACCCGGCCCGGGCCCGGATCGCCTTCGGCAACGTCGGGTTCCTGGTCAGCCTGGAGCAGCGGCCGAGCGAGGCCACCGAGCGCGCCGACGTGGTGCTGCCGGTCGCCGCGGTCGTCGAGAAGTCCGGCACCTTCCTCAACTGGGAGGGCCGGGCCCGGATGTTCGAGGCCGCGATCAAGCCCGACCAGGCCACCACCCGGCACCAGCTCCCGGACGCCCGGGTGCTGACGATGCTCGCCGACGCGATGGACGTCGCACTCGGCCTGTCCGACGTGCGGGCCGCGCGCCGCGAACTCGACCGGCTCGTGGGGGCTCCCACGCCGCAGGCAGGGGGATGGTCCGGCACCCACGCGACCGCGCCCGCCGAGACGTCCGTGCCGCTGCCCAGGCCCGGTTCGGGCCAGGCGGTGCTCGCCGGGCACCGGCTGCTGCTCGACCAGGGCCGGCTGCAGGACGGCGACGACGCGCTGGCCGCCACCCGGCACGCGGCCGTCGCCCGGCTGTCGGCCGCGACCGCCGCGGAGGTCGGGGTGGGCGACGGCGAGATCCTCACCGTGGCCGGCCCGGACGGCACCGTGGCGCTGCCGCTGGCCGTCACCCCGATGCCGGACCGGGTGGTCTGGGTGCCGCTCAACTCCGTTGGCCACGGCGTCACTTCGGACACCGGTGCCCGACCCGGGCAGGTCGTCTCGCTCAGCGCGGAGGTCCAGTCATGACCGCCCTGTCCACCGGCGGGAGCCAACTCGCCGCCACCACCACGGAGAACCTGTCGTTCTTCGGCACCGACCCGTGGTGGCTGATCGTCATCAAGGCGGTGTTCTGCTTCGCGTTCGCGATGCTGACCGTGCTCTTCTCCATCGTGTGGGAGCGCAAGGTCGTCGCCTGGATGCAGTTGCGGATCGGCCCGAACCGGCACGGCCCCTGGGGCATGCTCCAGTCGCTCGCCGACGGCATCAAGCTGATGCTGAAGGAAGACCTCACCGTCAAGCGCGCGGACAAGGTGGTCTTCATCCTCGCGCCGATCGTGGCCGCGATCCCCGCCTTCATGTCGTTCGCGGTGATCCCCTTCGGCCCGGCCGACAACGAGGTGTCCATCTTCGGCCACCGCACCGCGATGCAGCTCACCGACCTGCCGATCGGCATCCTCTACATCCTGGCCACGGCGTCGGTCGGCATCTACGGCATCGTGCTCGCCGGCTGGTCGTCCGGCTCGACGTACCCGCTGCTGGGCGGCCTGCGCGCCTCCGCGCAGATGATCTCCTACGAGATCGCGATGGGCCTGTCCTTCGCAGCGGTCTTCCTCTACTCCGGCTCGATGTCCACCTCGACCATCGTCGAGGCGCAGCACGGCCGCTGGTACATCATCCTGCTGCCGGTCTCCTTCCTGGTGTACATCTGCACGATGATCGGCGAGACCAACCGGGCGCCGTTCGACATGCCGGAGTCCGAGGGCGACCTGGTCGGCGGCTTCAACACCGAGTACAGCTCGATCAAGTTCGCGCTGTTCATGCTCGCCGAGTACGTCAACATGGTGACGGTCTCCGCGGTCGCCACCACCCTCTTCCTCGGCGGCTGGCGGGCACCCTGGCCGATCACCACCTTCTGGGACGGCGCCAACCACGGCTGGTGGCCGCTGCTCTGGTTCGTGATCAAGGTCCAGCTGCTGCTCTTCTTCTTCATCTGGCTGCGCGGCACCCTGCCCCGGGTCCGCTACGACCAGCTGATGAAGCTCGGCTGGAAGGTGCTCATCCCGGTCTCGATGGTCTGGCTGATGCTGGTCGCCGCCGTGAAGGCGATGCGCAACGAGAACTACGACTTCACGAAGATCGTGCTGTACATCGGTGGCGCGGTCGTCGCGCTGCTGCTGATCTCGCTGGTCATCGACGTCTTCCGGGACCGCGAGGAGAAACGGAAGGAAGCCGCGGGCGGCGGCGCCCTGGCCCCGCAGGAGCGGTTCGACCCGATGGCGGGCGGCTATCCGGTGCCCCCGCTGCCGGGCCAGCAGCCCGAGCGGGTGCCACGGCGGCCCAGCCGTGCACAGGCCCAACTCGTAGGCGCACCTGGTGCGTCCGGCGTGTCCGGCTCGCCCGGACAGGACGCCGCGCAGACGGAGAACACGGAGGACGGCGATGCCTGAGTTCCTGGACCCGGTCGCGGGCTTCGGCGTGACCTTCAAGGCCATGTTCAAGAAGCGGCTGACCGAGCAGTACCCCGAGTACAAGAAGCCGACCGCGCCGCGTTTCCACGGCCGCCACCAGCTCAACCGGCACCCGGACGGGCTGGAGAAGTGCATCGGCTGCGAGCTGTGCGCCTGGGCCTGCCCGGCCGACGCGATCTACGTGGAGGGCGCGGACAACACCGAGGAGGAGCGCTACTCCCCGGGTGAGCGCTACGGCCGCGTCTACCAGATCAACTACGCCCGCTGCATCCTGTGCGGGCTGTGCATCGAGGCGTGCCCGACCCGCGCGCTGACCATGACCAACGAGTACGAACTCGCCGACCGCACCCGCGAGTCGCTGATCTTCACCAAGGAGCAGCTGCTCGCCGGCCTGGAGGAGGGCATGGTCGAGTCGCCGCACTCGATCTTCCCCGGCATGGACGAGGGCGACTACTACCGCGGCCAGGTCACCGAGGCCGCGCCCGGCACCGTACGGCAGGTCGCCGTCTCCAAGGGCGAGAAGGCGGACGAGTCGGTGCCGGTGGAGAACCCGTACACCGGTGAGCCGGAGGCGGCCGAGACCGTCGCCCCCGGCGGCGCCGCCCCGGCCGGGACGGGGGAGGAAGCATGACCGGCTCGATGCAGTCGCTGCAACTCGCCGCCGGCTACCAGACCTCCACCGGCGAGGCCGTGCAGTTCTGGGTGCTGGGCACCGTCGCCGTGATCGGCGCGCTGGGCACCGTGCTGATGAAGAAGTCGGTGCACAGCGCGCTGTCGCTGGCCGGCACCATGATCGTCCTCGCGGTCTTCTACCTCGCCCAGGGCGCGTACTTCCTCGGCGTGGTGCAGATCGTCGTCTACACCGGCGCGATCATGATGCTCTTCCTCTTCGTCGTCATGCTGGTCGGCATCACCGCCGCCGACTCGCTCAAGGAGACGCTGAAGGGACAGCGGTGGATGGCCGCGGTGTGCGGCCTCGGCTTCGGCATCCTGCTGATCGCCGGCATCGCCAACGCCTCCCTGGACACCTTCGCCGGCACCGGCGGGGCCAACGCGGCGGACGGCGGCAACGTCCAGGGCCTGGCCCACCTGGTCTTCACCAAGTACGTGTGGGCGTTCGAGATCACCGGCGCGCTGCTGATCACCGCCGCGATCGGCGCGATGGTGCTCACCCACCGCGAGCGGACCGAGGAGCGGCGCACCCAGCGCGAGCTGGCCGAGGCCCGGGTCCGCGAGGGCAAGCAGGTCACCCCGCTGCCGGCGCCCGGCACCTACGCCCGGCACAACGCGGTGGACGTCCCGGCGCTGCTGCCCGACGGCTCGGTCTCCGAACTGTCGGTCAGTTCCACGCTGCGCGAGCGCGGCCAGATCCGCGACGTGTCGCGGGACGCGATGCGGCGGCTGGCCGAACTGGACCAGCGCTCCGACGAGTGGCTGGAACGCGCTCCGGAACAGCCCGAGTTGGAGCAAGACGGCGAGCGGGCCCCGGCCTCCGCCGAGGAGGGTGCGAAGTGAACCCGGCGAACTACCTCTATCTCGCGGCGCTGTTGTTCACCATCGGCGCGGCGGGAGTGCTGATCCGGCGCAACGCGATCGTCGTGTTCATGTGCGTGGAGCTGATGTTGAACGCCTGCAACCTGGCGTTCGTCACCTTCTCCCGGCTGCACGGCAACCTCGACGGGCAGGTCATCGCGTTCTTCACGATGGTCGTGGCCGCCGCCGAAGTCGTGGTGGGCCTGGCGATCATCGTGTCGATCTACCGAACCCGCCACTCGGCCTCGGTCGACGACGCGAACCTGATGAAGCTGTAAGGGGCTGCGAGACGTGGAAACCCTGATCGGACTGCTCGTCGCGGCACCGCTGCTGGGCGCGGGCATCCTGCTCACCGGCGGCCGCCGGCTGGACCGCACCGGCCACCTGCTGGGCACGCTGCTCGCGCTGCTGTCGTTCGTGCTCGGCGTGGTGCTCTTCGTCAACATGCTCGGCAAGCACGCCGACGCCCGCGCCCTGCACTCGCACCTGTTCACCTGGGTGCCGGTGGAGGGCTTCCAGGCGCAGGTCGGCTTCCAACTCGACCAGCTGTCGATGACGTTCGTGCTGCTGATCACCGGTGTGGGCACGCTGATCCACATCTACTCGATCGGCTACATGGAGCACGACGAGCGCCGCCGCCGCTTCTTCGGCTACCTCAACCTCTTCCTCGCGGCGATGATGCTGCTGGTGCTCGCCGACAACTACCTTCTGCTGTACGCGGGTTGGGAGGGCGTCGGGTTGGCGTCCTACCTGCTGATCGGCTTCTGGCAGCACAAGCCGAGCGCGGCGACCGCGGCGAAGAAGGCGTTCCTGGTCAACCGGGTCGGCGACATGGGCCTGTCCATCGGCATCATGCTGATGTTCACCACCTTCGGCTCGTTCGCGTTCTCCAACGTGCTGCCGAGGGCGGCGGGCGCCTCCGCCACCCAGCACGCCACGATCACCGGCATCGGCTTCATGCTGCTCCTCGCCGCCTGCGGCAAGTCGGCCCAGGTGCCGCTGCAGTCCTGGCTCGGCGACGCGATGGAGGGCCCGACCCCGGTCTCGGCCCTGATCCACGCCGCGACCATGGTGACCGCGGGCGTCTACCTGATCGTCCGCTCCGGCGCGATCTTCAACGCGGCGCCGGACGCGCAGACCGCGGTGGTCACCGTCGGCGCGGTCACGCTGCTCTTCGGTGCGATCGTCGGTTGCGCCAAGGACGACATCAAGAAGGCGCTGGCCGGCTCCACGATGTCGCAGATCGGCTACATGATCATGGCGGCCGGGCTCGGCCCGATCGGCTACGTCTTCGCGATCATGCACCTGGTCACGCACGGCTTCTTCAAGGCCGGGCTGTTCCTCGGCGCCGGCTCGGTGATGCACGGCATGAACGACGAGGTGGACATGCGCCGCTACGGCGGCCTGCGCAAGTTCATGCCGATCACCTTCGTCACCTTCGGCCTGGGCTACCTCGCGATCATCGGCTTCCCCGGGCTGTCCGGCTTCTTCTCCAAGGACAAGATCATCGAGGCGGCCTACGCCAAGGGTGGCACCGAGGGCTGGATTCTCGGCAGCGCGGCCCTGCTGGGCGCCGCGATCACCGCGTTCTACATGACGCGGGTGATGCTGATGACGTTCTTCGGCGAGAAGCGCTGGGTCCCGGACGCGGAAGGCCACGAGCCGCACCCGCACGAGTCGCCGAAGTCGATGACCGTCCCGATGATCATCCTGTCGATCGGCTCGGTCTTCGCCGGCGGCCTGTTCAGCATCAACTCGGCGTTCGTGAAGTGGCTGGAGCCCGTCACCGGGCACAGCGAGGGCAACTCGCCGCTCAGCACCGGCACGCTGACCGCCGCCACCCTGGTCTGCCTGGTGGTCGGCGTCGGCATCGCCTGGCTGATGTACGGGCGCCGGTCGGTGCCCGCGACCGCGCCGCGCGGCAGCCTGGTCACCCGGGCGGCCCGCCGCGACCTGCTCCAGGACGACTTCAACCACGTGGTGCTGGTCCGCGGCGGCGAGCACCTGACCCGCTCGCTGGTCTACCTCGACCACTCCCTGGTCGACGGCGTCGTCAACGGCACCGCCGCCTCCGTCGGCGGCCTGTCCGGACGGCTCCGCCGGCTCCAGAACGGCTACGTCAGGTCGTACGCCGTCTCCATGCTCGGCGGTACCGCGGTGGTGGTCGCCGCGACCCTTCTCATGAGGGCGGTCTGATAGCTCATGTCGTTTCCTCTGCTGACCACCACTGCGGTACTGCCCGCGGTCGGCGCCATCGCCACCGCGGCCGTGCCCGCCGCGCGGAGGGTCGCCGCCAAGTACACGGCGCTGGCCTTCTCGCTCGGCACGCTGGTGCTGGCGATCATCGCGATGGTGCGCTTCGACCCGCACGGCGACCGCTACCAGCTCACCGAGTCGCACACCTGGGTGAAGAGCTTCGGGCTCCACTACGACCTGGGCGTGGACGGCATCGCGGTCGTCATGGTGGCGCTGACCGCGCTGCTGATCCCGTTCGTGATGCTCGCCGGCTGGCATGACGCCGACCCGCTCGAAGGGCCCGACCCCAACCGGCGCTGGCGGCCCACCCAGGGCTTCTTCGCGCTGATCCTGCTGGTCGAGGCGATGGTGGTGCTCTCCTTCGAGGCCACCGACGTCTTCCTCTTCTACATCTTCTTCGAAGCCATGCTGATCCCGATGTACTTCCTCATCGGCGGCTTCGGCGACCGCGCGCACGCGGCAGGGGAGGAGGAGGCGGCCCGCCAGCGCTCGTACGCGGCGGTGAAGTTCCTGCTCTACAACCTGGTCGGCGGGCTGATCATGCTGGCCGCGATCATCGGCCTGTACGCCGCCACCGCGCAGCAACTGGGCACCGGGACCTTCTCGTTGCAGGAGATCCTCTCCGCCCGCGCCTCCGGGCACCTGCACCTGGCCACCTCCACCGAGCGGTGGCTCTTCCTCGGCTTCTTCTTCGCCTTCGCGGTGAAGGCGCCGCTGTGGCCGCTGCACACCTGGCTGCCGAACGCGATGGGCGAGGCCACCGCGCCGGTGGCGGTCCTGATCACCGCGGTGGTCGACAAGGTCGGCACCTTCGCGATGCTCCGCTTCTGCCTCCAGCTCTTCCCGGAGGCGTCCAAGTGGGCGACGCCGGTGATCCTGGTGCTCGCGGTGATCAGCATCATCTACGGCGCCCTGCTCGCGGTCGGCCAGCGCGACATCAAGCGGCTGATCGCGTACGCGTCCGTGTCGCACTTCGGCTTCATCATCCTGGGCATCTTCGCGATGACCAGCCAGGGCCAGTCCGGCGCGACGCTCTACATGGTCAACCACGGCATCTCCACCGCCGCGTTGATGCTGGTCGCCGGGTTCCTGATCACCCGGCGCGGGTCGCGGATCATCTCCGACTTCGGCGGGGTGCAGAAGGTCGCGCCGGTGCTCGCCGGCACCTTCATGATCGGCGGTCTGGCCACGCTGTCGCTACCAGGGCTCGCGCCGTTCGTCAGCGAGTTCCTGGTGCTGGTCGGCACGTTCAGCCGCTACCCGGTGCTCGGCATCATCGCCACCCTGGGCATCGTGCTCGCCGCGCTGTACGTGCTGGTCCTCTACCAGCGGACCATGACCGGCCCGGTGAAGGCCGGCATCGAGGGCATGGCCGACCTCAAGGCGCGTGAAGTGCTGGTGGTCGCCCCGCTGATCGCCCTGCTGCTCTTCCTCGGCGTGTACCCGAAGCCGGTGGCGGACATCGTCAACCCGTCGGTCAAGCACACGCTCTCCGACGTGCACAAGACCGACCCCAAGCCCGCGCTGGAGGCGAAGAAGTGAGCGCCGCACTGCATACGGGACCCGCCGTCCACACCCTGTGGACGAGCGCCGCGTCCACCACGGACCGCTTCCCCACCCCGCACATCGAGTACGCGCAGCTCTCACCGGTGCTGATCGTCTTCGGTGTGGCGATGGTGGGGGTGCTCGCCGAGGCGTTCGTGCCCCGCAGGTCCCGCTACACCGCGCAGGTGGTGCTGGCCGTGGTCGGCCTGGCCGCCGCGTTCGCCGCCGTGGTGGCGCTCGCCGAGAAGGGCTACGGCACCACCAAGGCACACATCGCGGCCATGGGCGCGGTCGCCGTGGACGGCCCGGCGCTCTTCCTCCAGGGCACCATCCTGCTGGTCGCGCTGGTCGCGGTCTTCACCTTCGCCGAGCGCCGGCTCGACCCGAAGGCGCACGGCAACCACGTCGACTCCTTCGCCGCCCAGGGCTCCGCGGTGCCCGGCGGCGACCAGGAGAAGGCCGCGGTACGGGCCGGGTTCACCACCACCGAGGTCTTCCCGCTGCTGCTCTTCGCGGTCGGCGGGATGCTGGTCTTCCCGGCCGCGAACGACCTGCTGACACTCTTCGTCGCCCTTGAGGTCTTCTCGCTGCCGCTGTACATCCTGTGCGCGCTGGCCCGCCGCAACCGGCTGCTGTCGCAGGAAGCCGCCGTCAAGTACTTCCTGCTCGGCGCCTTCTCGTCGGCCTTCCTGCTCTTCGGCATCGCCCTGCTGTACGGCTACGCCGGCACCGTGTCGTACTCCGGGATCTCCTCGGTGATCGACGGCACCGCCAAGATCACCCCGGCGCTCGCCGACACCACCGGGAACGACGCGCTGCTGCTGATCGGGCTGGCGATGGTCACGGTCGGGCTGCTCTTCAAGGTCGGCGCGGTGCCCTTCCACATGTGGACGCCGGACGTCTACCAGGGCGCGCCCACCCCGGTCACCGGGTTCATGGCCGCGGCCACGAAGGTCGCCGCCTTCGGCGCCCTGCTGCGGCTGCTGTACGTGGTGCTGCCCGGGATGCGCTGGGACTGGCGGCCGGTGATGTGGGGCGTGGCGATCGCCACGATGATCGCCGGTGCGGTGATCGCGGTCACCCAGACCGACGTGAAGCGGCTGCTCGCCTACTCCTCGGTCGCGCACGCCGGGTTCATCCTCGCCGGCGTGATCGCCACCGACAAGTCCGGTGTGTCCTCGGTGCTCTTCTACCTCGCCGCGTACTCCTTCGTGACCCTCGGCGCGTTCGCGGTGGTCACCCTGGTGCGCGACGCGAGCGGCGAGGCCACCCACCTGTCCCGCTGGGCGGGGCTGGGCCGGCGCTCGCCCCTGGTCGCCGCGGTCTTCGCGGTCTTCCTGCTCGCCTTCGCCGGCATTCCGCTGACGTCCGGCTTCGCCGGGAAGTTCGCGGTCTTCAAGGCGGCGGCGCAGGGCGGCGCGATGCCCCTGGTGATCGTGGGTGTGATCTCCTCGGCGATCGCGGCGTTCTTCTACATCCGCGTCATCGTGCTGATGTTCTTCAGCGAGCCGAAGCCCGACGGCCCCTCGGTCGCCGTGCCCTCCCCGCTGACCTCCACCGCGATCGCGGTCGGCGTCGCGGTCACCCTCGTCCTGGGCCTGGCCCCCCAGTACTTCCTCGACCTGGCCGACAAGGCGGGCGTGTTCGTGCGGTAGTTCCCCGCGGCAGGGACGGAAGGAGGGGCCCCGGTGACGAACCGGGGCCCCTCCTTCCGAGGGAACCTGCCGTGAAGAATCGCCAGTTGCAGGACCTGCTCGATGGTCAGCACGGTGAGGTCGTAGCGTGCGGAGGTGGCCTGGCCCTCCTGGTCGTCGATGGCTACGAATACCTCGTGGCCGCGTTCCACGAATTCCACCGCGTGGGCGATCACCACTGCCTCGCCGAGGTCCTTGGGACGGCGCAGCGCCTTCTCGAACTGCAACCCCCGGATCTCCTCGAAGACCTCGACGACCCGTGGTGGCGCGGTGGCGGCCCGTAGCGCCGGAAGTACGCGCACGCAGTCGCTCGCGACCAGCCGGCGCCAAGGCGTCTCGATCGAACCGTACTTCTGTGCCTTGCCGAGAACCTCCTGATGAACCTCCTCCGGCACCAGAAGGACCAACTGCGCGGCGCGGAGTACGTCGACCAGGAGCCGCTGCAGATTCGCCCCCACGAAGTGGACGCAGATCACCGCATCGAGCACGCACAGCGAGTCGAGCCCGGTGGACGAACCGCCGTCGCCTTCCACGGCTTCGTCACGCTTCTCGGGCAATCCCCACCCCTTTGTTCGGTACTCTGTCCGGCTCTGACAGCCCGTCCCCGATGAGCAGCGGCGCCGCCCCCGAGTCCTAGTGATCCTCAGTGTCGGGTTCGGGCCGAGCTCTGGCGGCGAGACGGGTGATGTCGGCTCGCTTGGGTGTCTGCGGTTCGGGTACGAGCCCGGCTTCGCGCAGGGCGGCCTCCGTCTCCTCGACGCCGCGTCCTTCGAGCATCGCCAGCACTCTCACCCCGATCCGGTGCCCGCGGTACGCGAGCATCGCCCGTTCGAGGATGCGTCGAGGAGGGCGCACGGTCTGGGAGGCGTCGATCTCCTGCTCGTAGGCCGGCCCCCAGCCGTAGCGCTGCGAGAGTTCGACACCGGTCGGGCCCTTCAGCGAGCTCTTGCGAGCGGCCGAGATCAGGTTCAGGCATTCCAGCTGGATCAGCATCACGGGGAAGCTCACCCGGAAGTGGCGTGCCAGCAGAGCGGCGGTCCGCTCGTCGACGAGCTCGTCGGCTTCGGAGTCCGGGCCTTCGTCCGGAGGACCCAGCCAGGTCCGGATGCCGGTCAGGGGGGCCAGCAGGTGCCGTGCGAACGCGTCGCAGCGCTGCTCGGCAGGGGTTCTGGCGCCACCCAGCTCGTGCACCTCCGTGCCGTCGCCCTGGAGAAGCTGCCCGAGTTCGTGGGCGAAGGTGAACCTCTGCCGTTCCGGTACGTCGCACGCGCGGACCGCGATGAGAGTGGTGTTCCGTTCGGGGTCGGTCACCGTGAAGCCGTCGACGGGTTTGGGCAGTCGGAGCACCGCCGTGTCCACGCCGGTGAGGTGCTCGATGAGCTCGTCGATGTCCGCGATCGGTGCCGCGCCGAGGCCGAGCGTGGAGCGCACGGACTCCGCGAGCGCCTTCCCCTGCTCCTCGGGCGTGGCGCAGGTGCCGACCGGGCGCGGCCCGGTCGCGGGCCGGCGAGGCGGCCGATCCGTCACACCGTCACCGGCGCCGCTGTCCAGGCGCGCGTCGAGTTCGAGCACCTCGACGACCAGACGCAGCGCGTCTTCCTTGTCCTCCTCGGCGACCGCGGGGTCGATGCGCGCGGCGATATGCACGCGTTCACGCACAGGGCTACCGGTCGTGAGCTGCCGTACCGGCAGGTCCAGGGCGTGCGCCAGCCGGTCGATCTCGGCAAGGGTGACCTGCGCCCGCGTGCCGAGCTCGATGCGGTGGAGGGTCGGCTGGGAGAGACCGGCGAGTTCGGCGAGGGCCCGCTGGCCGTATCCGGCCCGCTCGCGCTCACGGCGGATTCGCCGTCCCACAGCTACCAGATCCACTGAGCACCTCCTTGCTTGAATCAATTCTACTTCGGTGATTCACGCTGTCCATCCGTATGTTTACCAGGGGGGTACGACAGCGCGTGTGCCGGTCGTGTCGTGAGAGGGCGGCGTCGTGCGCCCGAGCGTCAGGCAAAGGCGGGGGCGAGGCGGCGTCAACTCAGATGAATATCAAGTTGTTTGTCGTTCACATCAGTTGACCTTTGCTCGGCGGGTGGGCGATGCTGAACGGCGTCGCCGCCGGCAGCCCCTCCGCCGTACGGCGAGGGGACGCGGAGACGCGTGACGGGCACGGAACGTGCAGGGAGCGGCAGGAGCGCGCCCCTCGCCGGTCGCGCGGCCGCCGCCGTGGACGCGTCCTGTGTACGGTCCGGCCACGGCGCGACCGCACCGCCGCTCCTCGGCCGGGCCCGACCTGGGCCCACCCGGCCCCACGTGGTCGGAGCCGGTCCGGGACCGGAATCCGCCGGCCGGAGCCGGGAGCGGTCCGGGTCCCGACCGCAACGGCGGCCGGCCACCCGGCCGGCCACGACCGAAGGAGAACCCGTGTCCCCTCTCGCCGCGAAGGCAAACGACAGCACCGCCCTGGCCGCCGTCCCGCTCCGTGCCACCGACGTCCAGCGGCTGGCCAACACCGAGGTCGCGCCCATCCTGTCCGTCGTCCTGGTGACCTGCTCCGTCAGCGTGTCCATCAGCGTCTCCGGCGGGACCGAGCCGACGGGCATGTAGCGGCGGGCCCGCCGTACCGGGCCGGGCGATGCCACCCGGCCCGGTCCGGCGTGCAGCTCCGATCGCGTGCGCGGATCGTCGGCGTCCTCCCGTGTCCTCCCGCCAACACCCGGCAACTCCCGCCCCCGCCAAGCTCCTTGCGGCCCGGGCGAACTCCCAGCCGAACTCCGAACTCCGAACTCCGAACTCCGAGTGAAGGGGAAGACCCGTGCCGAGACTCCGGCGGATGCTGCGTGCCGCGGTGGCACCTCCCACGGTCGACCGCGGCACCGCGCTGACCGTCATGGAACGGCTCGGCGCGGTCAACCACCTGGTGGCGAGCCTGGAGTACCTGGTCACCCCCGACGACCGCCGCCCCGGCGGCCTCAACGACTGGCAGGTCGCCCGGGGGCAGTTCGCGCGGTGGCCGCGCCCGGCCCGTGCCGCGCTCGACGTGGTGGGCCGGCCCGCCGTGACGCGCGCGCTGCACGGCGCCCGCGTCGCCGCAGCCGGCGCGCTGCTGCTGCCCCTGCCCCTGCCGCGCCGCGGCCGGCTGGCGGCCGACCTGGTGCTCACCGCCGCGTCCCTCGCGCTCTACCCCCGCAACCACTACGGCACCGACGGCGCCGACCAGGCCGCGTTCCTCGTGCAGACCGCGGCGGCGGTCGGGCGGGCCGCGGAGGACCGGCCCCGTACCGTCGACGCCTGCCTGTGGTTCGCGGGAATGCAGTCGGTGCTCTCCTACACCGCCTCCGGCTGGGTCAAGGCGTCCAGCGAGACCTGGCGCAGCGGCCGCGCCCTGCCCGGCATCCTGCGCACCGTCTCCTACGGCGAGGAGCGCGCCTGGCGGCTGGTCCGCGACCACCCGCGCGCCGCCAAGGCGGTCTGCACCTGCGTGGTGGCCCTCGAATCGTCGTTCCCCGCCGTCCACCTGGCCCGCGGCCGGGCGGCCCGGCCGATGGTCGCCGCCGCGGCCGGCTTCCACCTCGCCAACGCCGGCGTGATGGGCCTGGGCCGCTTCCTCACCGGCTTCTGCTCGCTGCACCCGGCGGTGCTGTACGTCACCGGCCCGCGCGAACGCGTCCTCGCCGACGGCCGGGTGCAGCGGCGCGACGACACCTTCCCGGTCGCCGCGGGCGCCGCGCTGGCCGCGGCCCTGACCGCCGGGGCGCTCGTCCGCGCCAGGGACCGGCGGACCGTGCTGCGCGGCCGCGGCGACGAGCGGCGGTTCACCACCGGCGCGGGCACCACGCTCGTCCACCGCCGGATCGACCCGCCCGGTGGCCGTCCGGCCCCGGACACCCCGGTCGTGGTGGTCAGCGGAGCGCTCGCGGAGTCCCCCGAACGGGCCGAGTGGCTGGTCCGCGAACTCGCCGAACGGCACACCGTGGTGACCTACCACCGGGCCGGCCAGGCCGGTAGCGCCGCCCTGCGCGGGCCCCGCCCGGGCACCGGGCTCGACGGCGCCGCGGCCGACCTCGCCGACCTGGTCCGCCACGCCGCGGCCGGCCGGCCGGCCGTGCTCGTCGGCCACGGCCTCGGCGGTCACATCGCCGCGTCCGCCGCCACCCGCCTGGACGGGCACCTGTCGGGCCTCGTCCTCGTCGACCCCCACCACCCCGACGACGCCCCCCGCCAGGACCCGGACGGGGGCGACGGCGCCGCGGGCGGTGGCGGCGACACGGGCGGCGGCGACACGGGCGACGGCGGGGCAGGCGGTGGCGGTGACCGTGGCCGCGACCCCGAACACCGCGAAGTCACCGCGCTGCTGGACCAGATGGCCGTCTCCCTGCGCCTCGGCCTGGGCCAACTGCTCCGCGACCCGGACTGGCTGCGCCTGCTGCCCCAGGACGTCCGCGGCCTCGCCCGCGCGCACTACCGCGACGCCGCCGGCTGGAACGCGGCGCGCCAGGAGTGGCGGGCACTGCGCGCGGCGCGGCGGCGGACGGGTACGGCCGCGGTCCCGGCCGCCGCCGTGCCCACCTGCCTGATCCTGTGCGAGCCGGGCGGCCCGCCGCCCGACGCCAGGCGCGCCCTCCAGGAGGAGTACGTGCGCCGCGCCCCGCACGCGGTCGTGCACGCCGTGGACGCCCCGCGCGAACAGGTCCTCGCCGCCCGGGCCTCCGCCCGCGCCGTCGCGGAGTTGGTGGCGGGGTTCGCCGCGGCGAGCCTCCCGCGGGGGAGGGCCGCCGATGTCCCCGCTTAGCGGTGGAGGGCCGGCCGGCGGGCGGGACCTCGCCGGCGCGGCGGCGATCGCGGCGCTCGCGGCCTGGTTCGCCGCCACCGTCCTGAGCCAGCACCCGCGCCCGGAGTTCAACCGGCTCGCCGTCCTCGACGGCACCGGCGCCGTCATCCCCAACTGGCGCTTCTTCGCGCCCGAGCCGGCCCGCCACGACTTCCATGTGCTGTTCAGGACCGAGGACGCCGAGGGCCGGGCCACCCCGTGGCAGGAGGGCTCCGCGATCACCCCGCGGCGCCCGCTGCACATCGTGTGGTTCCCCTCCCGCCGCCGGGAGAAGGCGCTCTACGACCTGTGCCACGAACTCGTGGCGGTCATGCGGCAGTTCGGCGGCGACCTGACCCTCGCACCGGCCTACCGGATGCTGCGCAACTCCGTCGCCCGCACCGTCTCGGGCCTGCCCGGGGACCCGCCTCGCGGCTTCCAGTTCGTGGTCGCCCGGCACACCGGCCACGACCCCGGGCACGACCCGGACTACCTCTTCGTCTCGCCGTACATCCCCTACACCCCGGACGCGCCCTACGCGTGAGTCAGGACGTGGTCGCCCAGGCCAGCAGCGCGGCGTGCGGCAGGGACAGCGCGCCGTCCCGGGTGCGGAACTGCGCCGACAACTCGTCGTAGTGGCGGCGTACTTCCGCGACGGTGCCCGGCGGAAGGGCGTGCAGGATCTGGCCGATGGTGGCGATCCCGGCGGCCGGACCCGACCACCAGACGTCGGGGTCGACCACGTGGTCCCAGCGCAGCGTCGTACACCGGGCCCCGGTCAGCCCGGCCGCCGTCAGCAGTCCGGCCAGGCCCTCCTCGGTGCGGGGGAAGTCGTCCTCTGCGGCGAGCGCGGGTACGGAGGACGGCCGGGCGGCGCCCGCCGCTTCCAGGGCGCGGCCCAGCAGCGCCTGCCCGGGGGCGGGCGGCGCGGCCCAGATCGTGACCGCGACCCGGCCGCCGGGGCCGGCCACCCGCCGCAGGTCGGCGAGCGCTGCGGCCGGGTGCCCCACGTGGTTGAGCACGAAGTTCGCCACCACCGCGTCGAACTCGCCGTCCGCGAACGGCAGTCCGGGCAGCAGCCCGTGCCGCACGTCCGCTTCCGGCACCGCTCGCGTCGCCCGCTCGACCATGCTCGGCTCCGCGTCCACCGCGCACACCTCCGCGCCGCGGCGCACCGCCAGCGCTGCCGCGGTGCCGGGCCCGGTGCCGACGTCCAGCACCCGCACGCCCGCGCCCACCCCGGCGGCGTCCAGCAGCTTGGGCACGGCGTGCGCGCACAGCATGCCGAAGCTCCGCGCGTACGCCTCCGCCCGGCCGGCCCATGCCTCCCGCTCGAACGCGTCGAAGTCGCCCACCGCACACCTCCGTGCCGTACCGAACTGGTCCCCGAACGCCTGTGGTTGATCACTTTAGAGGAGGGATACGACACTCCACGCCACTCGCGTTCAACCCCGCTCGGCCACCAGGAACGCGCCCTCGGCCGGACGTTCGGACCCCCGCCCGTAAGCGGCCGCCAGCGCTGCCTTCCCATGCGCGGTGACCGTCCAGCCGTGCCGGGTCAGCCACGCGTCCGGCGGTTCGGCGAGGCCGCCCCGCCACAGGTCGCTGATCGGCCGGAACTCGTCCCCGGTGCGGGTCTGCCGGACCATCCGCGCCAGCCCGCCGCCGTGCGTGAACGACAGCACGCTGCCGGGCGCGGACAGGTCGCCGACCGTACCCAGCACGGCCGCCGCCTCGTCGGCCGTCAGATAGATCAGCAGCCCCTCCACCAGCCACGCCGTGGGCGCCGCCGGGTCGAACCCGGCGGTCCGCAGCGGCCCCGCCCACTCCCCGCGCAGATCCACCCCGACCACGGCCCGCCGGCAGCGCGGCACCGCGCCCGCCCCGGCCAGCACCTCCTCCTTGAAGCCCACCATGTCGGGCAGGTCCAGCTCGAACACCCGCAGCCCGTCCGGCCATTGCAGCCGGAACGCCCGCGTGTCCAGCCCCGCCGCCACCAGCACCACCTGCGCCCGGCGGCCGTCCGCGACCGCTGCGCGCAGGTAGTCGTCGAAGAACCGCGTGCGCAGCACCACCTGTTCGGCCATCACCCGCCCGGTCGGCGACTCCCCGCCGGGCCCGTCCGGCGGCCGGCCCGCCGCGTCCGCCGCCCGCACGAACGCCGCGGCCAGCGGGTCGTCGAACAGCCGGTCCGCCCGCCGGCTCTCCGCCGCCCGCACCCGCGCGGTCCCGATCGCGGTCCGCCCCACACCCGCCGGTACTCCCGTCCGCTCCATGCCCGGCCAACTCACGCACCCCGCCCCGGTGTTCCCGTCGGAGGACGGAGAAACCGGGGCGGGGGAGCGGCGGGCGGGCCGAACGGCCCGGCCGGGCAGGTCAGTTGGGGACGGCGAGGAGGAGGGCGAAGCGGGCGGCGGGGTCGGTCCACCAGTGGCGGACGGTGAAGCCGCCTTCGTGGAGTTCGGCGGTGAGGGACTCGCGGCGGAACTTGCAGGACAGTTCGGTGCGCACGTCCTCACCGGCCGCGAGGTCGAAGGAGAGGTCGAGGTCGGGGATCTTGACGGTCTGCGCGACCCGCGACCGCAGGTGCATCTCGATCCGCTCGTCCTCGGCGTTCCAGACGGCGACGTGCTCGAACGCGTCCGGGTCGAAGTCGGCACCGAGCTCGCGGTTGAGGACGTGCAGCACGTTCTTGTCGAACTCCGCGGTGACGCCTGCCGCGTCGTCGTAGGCGCGGACCAGCACCGCCGGGTCCTTGACCAGGTCGGCGCCGAGCAGGAGCACGTCGTCGCTGCTGAGCGAGCGGGCGAGGGTGCGGTAGAAGGCGGCGCGCTGCGGGCCGTCGAAGTTGCCGATGGTGCTGCCGAGGAAGGCGAGCAGGCGCGGGCCGGGTTCGTCGGAGAGCGGGATGCCGCCCTCGAAGTCGGCGACGGTGGCGGAGACGGTCAGCCCCGGGTAGTCGGCGCAGATCGCGCGCCCGGCCTCTTCGAGGGCGGAGGCGCTGACGTCCAGGGGCGCGTAGCGGCGCAGGGTGCCGGAGGCGGTGAGGGCGTCGAGCAGCAGCCGGGTCTTGCGGGAGGAGCCGGAGCCCAGCTCGATCAGGGTGGCCGCGCCGGTGGCCGCGGCGATCTCCGGCGCCCGGCGGACCAGGATCTCCTGCTCGGCCCGGGTCGGGTAGTACTCGGGCAGCCGGGTGATCTGCTCGAACAGGTCGCTGCCGCGCTTGTCGTAGAACCACTTCGGCGGCAGGGTGCGCGGGGCGGCGGTGAGGCCGCCGGTCACGTCGGCGTGCAGCGTGTCGGTGAAGTAGCCGGCCGGAAGCCGGTCGTCGAGGGTGAAGCGGCTCTGGTTCTCGGCGCTCATGAGGGTGGTGTCCTTGCGTTCGGGGCGCAGCGCGATGACGCGGACGCCTTCCGGGGTGGCCAGGAGCAGGGAGCGGTCGGGGACTTCACGCCATTCGCCGAGCAAGTCCCCCGCCGCGTCGTCGGGTTCGGACGCGACGACCACCGCGCCCGGACCGAGCCGGTACCAGAGCGTGTCGCCCCACGCGCTGGCGGCGATGGTACGGCCGTCGGTGAGCAGGAAGTTGAGCCGTGCGGTGGGCCGGGCGGCGGCGACCTCGCGGACCACCGCGGCCAGCGCGCCGCCCGGCGGCTCGCCCCGGCGCAGCCGGCCCGCGAGCATCGCCCACAGCAGCGCGGAGTCCGAACGCGCTTCCAGGGCGAGCAGTTCGGCCGAGTCCAGCCCGGTCGGCAGCCGGGTCCAGTCCGGCACGGCACCGTTGTGGCTGAAGAGCCAGCGCCCGTCCCGGAAGGGCGCGGCCGCCGACTCGTCGGGCGTGGTGCCCTCGGTGGCCGACCGCACCGCGGCCAGGACGGCACCGCTGCGGATCACCCGGGCCAGCTCGGCGAAGTTCGGGTCGGCCCAGACCGGAAGCGCCCGCCGGTAGCGCGCGGGCACGGCCGGCCCCTCGTCGCCGGGCCGCTCGGGACCGGGCGAGCCGTCCGCCGGCGGCGGCCCGTACGACACGGGCGCACCGGGCTCAGCGGGCTCAGCGGGCTGACCGGGCGCACCGGGCCCACCGAGCACGCCGGGTGCGGGCTCCGGCGGGTACCAGCCGACCCCGAACCCGTCGGCGTTCACCGTGCCGTGCCGCTGCCGGCGCGGCTGCCAGGACTGCTCGTACAGCCCCCGCGGCGGCTCGACGAGCAGCCGCGCCAGCGTCAACGGCGGCCCCACGTACGCGAGATGGCGGCACATCAGGCGGCCCCTCCGCCCGCCGGACCCGAACCGCCGTGATCCGCGGCCGCGTCCGCCGGGTCCGTGACGTCCCTCGCCGTGCGGAACCCGGCGAAGATCTGCCGCCGGATCGGGTAGTCCCAGTTCCGGAAGGTGCCGCGGCAGGCCACCGGGTCCACCCCGAAGGCGCCCCCGCGCAGCACCTTGTACTCCGGGCCGAAGAACACCTCGGAGTACTCCTTGTAGGGGAACGCGGCGAAGCCCGGGTAGGGCGTGAAGTCCGAGGACGTCCACTCCCACACGTCGCCCACGAGCTGCCGGGCGCCGCTGGGCGCCGCGCCCTCGGGGTAGCTGCCCACCGGGGCGGGCCGCAGATGGCGCTGGCCGAGGTTGGCGTGCTCGGGGCCGGGGTCGGCGTCGCCCCACGGGTAGCGGCGCGAGCGGCCGGAGAGCGGGTCGTGCCGCGCCGCCTTCTCCCACTCCGCCTCGGTCGGCAGCCGCCGGCCGGCCCACCGCGCGTAGGCGTCGGCCTCGTACCAGCACACGTGCAGCACCGGCTCGTCGGCGGGCACCGCCTCCACGTGGCCGAACCTGCGGCGTATCCAGCGGTCGCCGTCGCGGGACCAGAACAGCGGCGCGGTGAGCCCCGCGTCCTGGACGTGCCGCCAGCCCTCGGGCGTCCACCACTGCGGGTCGCGGTAGCCGCCGGCCGCGATGAAGTCGGCGTACCGCGCGTTGCTGACCGGCACGGTGTCCAGCCAGAACGGCGCCACCGGCACCTCGTGCGCGGGCAGTTCGTTGTCCAGCGCCCACGGCTCGGTGCTGGTGCCCATCGTGAACGGGCCGCCGGGGACGAGGACTTCACGCGGCAGCGCGGCCGCGTCGGCGGGTGCGGGCGGCGGCGCGGGCGCGTCCAGCACGGCCGGCCCCGACCTCAGCTGGTGGGTGGCGAGCATCGTCTCGCCGTGCTGCGCCTCGTGCTGGGCGAGCATCCCGAAGACGAAGCCGCCCGCCAGCAGCCGCTCGGGGTGCGCCGGGTCGGTGTCGATGCCGGCCAGCACGTCGAGGGTCTCGTCGCGTACCTCGGCGACGTAGCCGCGGGCCTCCGCCGGGCCGAGCAGCGGCAGCGCGGGGCGGTCGGCGCGGGGGTGCCGGAACGCGTCGTAGAGGTGGTCCAGGTCGGGCCGCACCCCGGTGCGCCGACCCGCCTCGCGGATCAGCCACAGCTCCTCCTGGTTGCCGATGTGCGCCAGGTCCCACACCAGCGGCGACATCAGGCGGGAGTGCTGGGCGACGAGGTCGTCGTCGGTGACGGAGTCGGTGAGCAGGCCGGTACGGTGCCGCGCGGCCTGGAGCGCGGCGAGCGCGCGGGTGGCCGGGTCGGCGGGCGCCGCGACCGGCCCGCCGCTCGGACCCGTCGGGTTCTCCGGGGCTGGAGTGGCGGAAGGGTCTGATGAGTCGGATGCGGCTGAAGTGGTCCGGTTTTCGGCAGTGTTGCGGTGCGGAGTGCGAGGGTCTGTCACGACTAGCCTTCCGGAGGGTCAGGCGCGGCTCAACGCGTCCAACTGGTCGTGGGCCGGACATCGGCCGCGTTCTGGATAGCGCTCGGCGAAGTCGGAGACGGCCCGCCGCAGGGCCGGGGAAGCGCCGGGGCGCGCGAGGGCGCTCTCGGCGGCGGCGAAGCAGGCGCGGGCCGCCTTGGCCAGTTCGGGGTCGGCCAGGCCGACCCGGGCGGCGCGACGCCAGACGAGATCGGAGGGGAGAGGGTCACCATCCGTGCTGAGCGGTTCGGTGGCCGCGTACGCGGTCTCGGCGGCGACCGGATCGTCCAACAGGGTTGCCGCGAGCACGGTCGGCACGATCCACTGCTCGCCGTCCTGCGCGTCGGTCATCCGCAGCTCCAGCCAGCCGCGCGGGCGGACCGGCGGGAAGAGAGTGCTGAGGTGGTAGTCCAGATCGGCGACGGTGGGCCGCCGGACCCCCGGGGCACCGCGCACCCACTGGCGGAAAGTGAGCCCAGGAGGCGCGGACCAGTCCTCAAAAGCAGCTCTCACCGTGCCGACATTCGAGCCGATGTCCGAGCCGGATTCCGAGTCTGCGCACTCCTGGCGGATGCACAGCACCCTGGCGTCCAGGGCGTACCGCGCCCAGGCGGCCCGCGGGTCCTCGTCCAGCCCGTCGTGGTGCGGCTGCCGGGTCCTGCCGGGGTCCATCAGGGCCCAGTTGGCCTGCCGGGTGGACACCCAGCCGGTCGGGCGGCCGTCCCGGAAGGGCGAGTTCGCGAACGCCGCGACCATCACCGGGCCGATCCGGTGGGCGAGCGCCCAACGCCTGCGGTAGCCGGCCACGCCCTCGCTGTCGTCGCCGCTGTCCAGGTTGACCTGCAACGACGCCGTGCGGCGCATCATCGTACGACCCCAGGGGCCCTCGCGGTCGAAGAAGCGTTCCATCGCCCGGTAGCGGGGATGGTCGAGGACCCGGGGCGGTTCGCGGTGGGGGTCCATGCCGTGTCCGACGAGCACCAGTCCGGCTCGTTCGACGGCTTCCCTGAGGGTGGCGAGGTCTTCTGCCATCGCCTTCACGCACCCCGCGAGGGTGGGTGCGGGTGGAGAGCTCAGCTCCACCTGGCCACCCGGTTCACGGGTGAGCCTGCTGCCCCGGGGCAGTGCCCCTGGGGCCTCGACCGGCGCGAGCGCCGCGTCCAGTCGTTCGACGGGTATCAGTTCGCGTGGATCGGAGCGGTCCTGGACGAGCCACTCCAGCTCCACGCCGGTCCGCTCGGGCGGGCCCGTCTTGAAGCACACCCCGCGTACGTGGGCTTCCGCCCCGTCCTCGGTGAGGTCTTCACCACGGTCGGCACGCTTGGTAGCCATCGGTCCACCTCCTCAGTTCTTCTGTCGGGTGTTCATCCGAAGCGAGGACATGTCACATGTTGCTGTCGAGAGTGTAGTTCGCCATGGTGCGTGGCGGTCTTACGTAATGATGAACGGGCATGCGGTCAAGCATTCGATATCGGCCGAGTATTCCCCTGTCCGCGCGCTTCACTCTTTCGTGTGGGTCATATATGAATAAACCAGGTGATCGGGATTATACGGGCGGTGATCGTCCGTAGCTCGTCGCAGGGCGATGCCCCGGCGGTGATCAACACCTGACCGGCTACCCTGCCGGTAGGAGCAGTCGCAGGTCCCCGTCCCCGGATGGAACCCGCGGAAGTGCCCCGGTCGTCGTAGCCGCGTAGCCGCCCAAGCCCAGACCCCGCCAGATGCCAGACCAGCGACAGGAGTACCCCTCGTGACCGTCGTCGGGCCCTTCGGGCTGAGCGTGTGGGACGAGAACCTCGATGCCGACGTCCAGGCTGGTCTCGCAGCCGTGGAGGAAGGGCTGCTGGAGGCGACCAAGAGCGACGTCCCCTTCATCACCGACACGGCCAGACACCTTCTGCAGGCCGGCGGCAAGCGCTTCCGGCCACTCCTGGTGATGCTCGGGGCCCAGTTCGGCGACCCGCACGCGCCCGGCGTGGTGCCGGCCGCCGTCGTCGTGGAGTTGACCCACCTCGCCACCCTCTACCACGACGACGTCATGGACGAGGCGGACGTACGGCGCGGGGTGCCCAGCGCCAACTCCCGCTGGGGCAACTCGGTTGCCGTGCTCACCGGCGACTTCCTCTTCGCCCGCGCCTCCCACATCCTCGCCGACCTCGGACCGGAGGCGGTGCGGGTGCAGGCCGAGGCGTTCGAACGGTTGGTCACCGGGCAGATCATGGAGACCGTCGGCCCGCGCGACGGCCGCGACCCGCTCGACCACTACCTGGAGGTCATCGCGGGCAAGACCAGCTCGCTGATGGCGGTCTCCGGGCGGTTCGGGGCGATGATGTCCGGCGCCGACGAGTCGGTCGTGCACGTCCTCACGCAGTACGGCGAGCGGATCGGCGCGGCGTTCCAACTCGCGGACGACGTGCTGGACATCGCCAGCGACAGCCACGAGTCGGGCAAGACGCCCGGGACGGACCTGCGCGAGGGGATTCCGACGCTGCCGGTCCTGCACGTGCGCAGGTGGCACGCGCAGGGGAAGGGGTCGGCGACGCCGGAGGACCGGCGGCTGAACGAACTCCTCGACGGTGACCTCACGGATGATGTGCTGCACGCGGAGGCGCTGCGCCTGCTTCGGGCGCATCCGGCGTTGGAGCAGGCTCGACGGGACACGGTGCGGTACGCGGATGAGGCGCGGGCGGCGCTGGCGCCTCTTCCGGATCTTCCCGCGAAGGCGTCTTTGGCGGCGCTGTGCGATGCGGTGGTCCACCGCGCCGGTTGAGGGGGCCCCTGACCCTCCAGGGCGGGTGGTTCCGTCGGTTGGGGGACCACCTCTCGGTGGTGGGTGGTTGCGCGCGCAGTTCTCCTTCGGGGCTTCGCCTGGGTGGTGTCCCCACGCGCCCCTGGGTGGTGCCGTTCCCTCCGTGGAGAGGGGCACCCACGGAGGGAGTGTCATACCGGGGGCGTAGGGAGGGGCGCGACCCCGGAGGGATGCGCGGGGGGCGGGGGTTTGGTCGTATGGGGGTGCCCCATTTCACGGCGGACTGGGCGACAATGGCCCGGGTAGTGGGACACGTGCGAGTAGGCCGCCGCTCACGACGGAGGTAGGACGCAATGGCACTGATCCAACCGATCGGGCGACCCGAACCGGACGAGCCCGACGAACCGCGTGGCCGCGGCCGGAAGATCGCGCGCTACACCGTGCCGGTCGCCGTGGCGGGCGTGGCGGTGGCGACCATCACCCTGGTCCCGGCGCTGGCGGACGCGGGCGACCCCTCGCTGCCGAAGATCACCACCCAGCAACTGCTGACGAAGATCGCGGCCTCGAACACCCGGACCGTCGACGGCACCGTGAAGGTGAGCACCGACCTCGGCCTGCCCGACGCGCTCTCGGGGGGCGCGGCGGGGAGCCTGCTGTCGGGCGCGGGCGGCGCCGGCAAGGGCGGTTCGTCCTCGGCGGCGCCGCAGAGCCGGCTCGCCCAACTGCTCGTCGGCACCCACCAGCTGCATGTCTCGGTCGACGGCCCGGACCGGCAGAAGGTCTCGATCATCGAGCCCACCGCCGAGTACAGCGTCATCCACAACGGCACCCAACTGTGGGCGTACGACAGCGCGTCCGACCAGGCGTACCACTCGGCCCTGCCCGCGGCCGCGCCGGACCAGCAGCCGTCGCAGCTGCCCGAGGGCGTGCCGACCACCCCGCAGGCCGCCGCCGAGCAGGTGCTGAAGGCGGCGCGGGGCATCGCCTCGATCACCGTCGACGGCACCGCACGGGTGGCCGGCCGCAGCGCGTACGAACTGGTGGTCACGCCCGAGCACGCCGACACCACCACGGTCGGGAGCATCCGGATCGCGGTGGACTCCTCCACCGGGGTGCCGCTGAAGTTCACCCTCGTCCCGAAGGGCGGCGGCAAGGCGGTCTTCGACATCGGCTTCACCAAGGTCGGTTTCGGCGCGCCGGCCGCGAGCACCTTCTCGTTCAGCCCGCCCAAGGGCGTGAAGGTGACCGAGGGCAAGACGTCCGGCGCGCGCCCCGGCGACATCGGCAACGGTTCGCGGAACGCCGTGCCCGGCGCCGCCGAGCCGACCGTGCTCGGCACCGGCTGGGACTCCGTCGCGGTGATCGACACCGGCGCCCTGGCCTCTGCGGGCAAGGCGGCGGACAGCGGCGCGGGCTTCGGCTCGGACGGCAAGGGCAAGGCCGGTTCCGGCCCCGGCGGCGGCGACCCGCAGTCCCTGCTCAACAGCTACGGCACCAAGGTCACCGGCTCCTTCGGCAGCGGCACGGTCTTCCACACCCGCCTGGTCAACGTGCTCCTCACCGACAAGGGCAAGCTCTACGTCGGCGCGGTCACCCAGTCCGCGCTGACCGCGGCGGCCGACGCCGCGAAGTGACGCGGGCGGCCGGACCCGGGCGGGCAGCGGACCGGGGGAGCGAGGGAGCGTGATGGCGAAGCCGGCCCAGGCGGCGGCGCGGGACGAGGCAGCGGCGCGGGTTGAGACGGGGCCGCGGGCTGAGGCGGAGGCCCCGGGCGAGGTCGTGATCGAGACCCGCGGCCTCGCCAAGCGCTACCACGGCACCCTCGCCGTCGACGGCCTGGACCTGCGGGTGCCGCGCGGCAGCGTCTTCGGCTTCCTCGGGCCGAACGGCTCGGGCAAGACCACCACCATCCGGATGCTGATGGGCCTGATCGAGCCGACCGCGGGCACCGCCCGGGTACTGGGCCGCCCGATGCCGCGCGCCGCCCGCTCGGTGCTGCCCCGGGTCGGCGCGCTCATCGAGGGCCCGGCGCTGTACGGCTTCCTGTCCGGCCGCGACAACCTGCTGCGGTACGACGCGGCCGACCCGACCGCCGACCCCCGCACCCGCCGGGCCCGGGTCGGCGCCGCCCTGGACCGGGTGGGGCTGGCCGCCGCCGCGGGGAAGAAGGCCAAGCAGTACTCGCTCGGCATGAAGCAGCGCCTCGGCCTTGCCGCGGCCCTGCTCCAGCCGCGCGACCTGCTGGTGCTGGACGAGCCGACGAACGGCCTCGACCCGCAGGGCATGCGGGAGATCCGCGCCCTGGTCAGGGAGTTGGCCGCCGACGGCACGACCGTCTTCCTCTCCTCGCACCTGCTGGACGAGATCGAGCAGGTCTGCACGCATGTCGCCGTGATGGCCCGCGGCCGGCTGATCACGCAGGGACCGGTCACCGAACTGTCGGCCGGCAGCCGCGGGCGGCTCGCCGTCACCACGCCGGACCCGGCCGACGCGACCCGGGTACTGGCCGAGCACGGCGTGACCGCCCTGGCCACCGACGGGCAGCGCGTCACCGGCGAACTGCCCGCCGACCCGCCCGACCTCGCGGAGCTGAACGCCGCCCTGGTCGCGGCAGGCGTCCGGGTGCGCGGCTTCGGCCTCGAACGCGGCTCGCTGGAGGACGCGTTCGTGGCGCTGACCGGGGAGGGCTTCGATGTCGCGGGCTGAGACGGCACCGGAAGGCGCCGGCACGGACACGGCTACGGGCGCGGGTACGGATACGGATACGGGTGCCGGTGCCGCGCGGGACCGTACCGCTCGGAACCCCACCGCGCCGGAGCCGGACCGCGGCTCCCCCCGGGCGCCGCGGCTGCTGTGGTCCCTCGGGCTGTTCCGCTCCGAACTGGTCACCGTGTTCCGGCGCTGGCGCACCCTCGCGCTCTTCGCGGTGCTGGCGGGCGTGCCGGTGCTGGTGGGCATCGCGGTCCGGATCGAGACCCGCCACGGCAGCACGATCAGCGGCGGTTCCAACGGCGACGGCGGCCCCGCGTTCATCCAGCAGGTCAGCAACAACGGCCTGTTCCTCGCGTTCACCGCGCTCGCCGCCACCCTGCCGTTCTTCCTGCCGATGGCGATCGGCGTGGTCGCGGGCGACGCGATCGCGGGCGAGGCGAGCGGCGGCACCCTGCGCTACCTGCTGGTCGCGCCCGCCGGGCGGTCCCGGCTGCTGCTGGCCAAGTACGCCTCGGTGCTGGCCTTCTGCCTGGTGGCCACGCTGGTCGTCGCCGTGTCGGGCCTGGTCGTCGGTTTCGTGCTCTTCCCGGTCGGCGACGTGACCACGCTGTCCGGCACCACCCTCCCGCTCTCCCAGGGGATGCTGCGGGCCCTGCTGATCGCGGTCCTGGTGGCCGGGTCCCTGGTGGGCATCGCCGCGCTCGGGCTGTTCGTCTCCACCCTCACCGACAGCGGGATCGGCGCCATGGCGGCCACCGTCGGGCTGCTGATCACCGTGCAGATCGTGGACACGATCCCCCAGCTGCACGCGGTCCAGCCGTACCTCTTCCCGCACTACTGGCTGAGCTTCGCCGACGTGCTGCGCGACCCCGTGCCGTGGGACGCGATCGGGAAGAACCTCGGCCTCCAGGCCCTGTACGTGGCCGTGTTCGGGTCGGCCGCGTGGGCGCGCTTCACCTCGCGGGACGTCACCGCGTAGCCGGGCCGGCGGTCGTCGTCGGGTTCGCGGGACCGCTCGCGCTCTCGTTCCCGTCCGCGGGTCCCTCTGCGGGTCCCTCTGCGGGTCCCTCTGCGAGTCCGGCCGCGGGTCCGGCCGCCGCGCCGGCGAGCGCGAGCCGGCCCCGGCGGGCGGTGCGCAGGGCGTCCCAGGTGAGCACCGCCAGCGCGGCCCAGACCAGGAAGAACCCGGCCCACCGGTCCGGCGGCATCGTCTCGTGGAAGTACAGCACCCCGATCAGGAACTGGGAGACGGGGGTGAGGTACTGCATCAGGCCGATCGTGGAGAGCGGCAGCCGGGTCGCGGCCATCCCGAAGAAGATCAGCGGTATCGCGGTGACCAGCCCGCAGGCGGCGAGCAGCGCGGCGTGTCCCGGACCGTGGTGGGTGAAGGTCGAGTGCCCCTGGGCGCCCAGCACCATCAGGTAGGCGAGCGCCGGCAGGAACTGGACGCCGGCCTCGGCGGCGAGCGACTCCAGCCCGCCCATCGCCACCTTCTTCTTGATCAGCCCGTAGCCGCCGAAGGAGAAGGCCAGGGTGAGCGCGATCCACGGCAGCCGCCCGTAGCCGACGGCCAGCACGACCACCGACAGGCAGCCGATGCCGACGGCCGCCCACTGCACCGGCCGCAGCCGCTCGTGCAGCACCAGCACGCCGAGCGCGATGGTGACCAGCGGGTTGATGAAGTAGCCGAGCGCCGCCTCGACCACATGGCCGGCGTTCACCGCCCAGATGTACACGCCCCAGTTCACCGTGACCGCGGTCGCCGCCGAGGCGATCAGCGCCATCCGCCGCGGCTGCCGGACCAGTTCGGCGATCCACGCCCAGCGGCGCAGCGCCAGCAGGATGACGGTGGCCACCCCGAGCGACCACACCATCCGGTGCGCCAGGATCTCCAGGGCCCCGGCCGGCTCCAGCAGCGGCCAGTACAGCGGGAACAGCCCCCACAGCCCGTACGCCGCGAAGCCGTAGCCCAGTCCCACCCGCTGCTCGCCCATTCGCCCGCCCCTCCCGACGCCGCACGGCACTGCCGACGTTAGCGGGCGGCGGCTCGGCCTGTCATGGCCATATCGAACTGTGGTCATGACAGGCCGAGCGCCGAACAGCGAGGGGCGAGGGTCAGCCCTTGAGCGCGGCGGCCACCGACTGCGGCATCGGCGTGGTCGGGCGGCCGATCAGCCGGGACAGCTCGCCGCTGGTGCCGGCGAGCAGGCCGCGCCCGATCGCCCGGTCGACGTCGACCAGCACCTCGGCGAACGACGCCGGCAGGCCCGCGCCGACCAGCACGTCCAGATACTGCTCGGACGAGACGTTCTGGTAGGCGATCTCCCGGCCGGTCGCCGCCGAGACCGCCGCCGCGTACTCCGCGAAGCTCCACGCGGTGTCGCCGCTCAGCTCGTACACCTTGTTCTCATGGCCCTCGCCGGTGAGGACCACGGCCGCCGCGGCCGCGTAGTCCGCCCGCGCCGCCGAGGCCACCCGGCCCTCGCCCGCGCTGGCGACCACGGCGCCGTGCTCCAGCACCGTGCCGAGGTTCTGCGTGTAGACCTCGGTGTACCAGCCGTTGCGCAGGAAGGTGTGCGGCAGCCCCGAGTCGAGGATCAGCTGCTCGGTCAGCTTGTGCTCCTCGGCGAGCGCGAAGTCCGCCGCCGGTCCGCCCAGGATGCCCGTGTACGCCAGCAGGCCGACCCCCGCCTCGCGTGCGGCGTCCACCACGGCGGTGTGCTGCGGCAGCCGCCGGCCGACCTCGCTGCCCGACACGAACAGCACCCGGTCGCCCGCCTTGAACGCCTCCTTCAGCGTCGCCGGCTCGTCGTAGTCCGCGACCCGCACCTGCACGCCCTTCGCGGCCAGGTCGGCCGCCTTGCCCCGGTCCCGTACGACCGCGGCGACGTCCCCCGCCCCCACTCCGCGCTCCAGCAGGTCCTCGATGACGAGCCGGCCCAACTGCCCGCTGGCCCCGGTGACGACGATGCTCATGCTGTTGCTCCCGTTCTGCGGTGATATGCGGATCTCTCCGGCTTCCCCGCCACCGTAACGCGAACACTAACTGTGGGAAAGTACCTACCTTGGCGTACGGTACCTACATGAAGGTAAGTGAAGCGGCCAGGGCCGGCTGTCCCGAGCGGGCCGTCCTCGAACACGTCACCAGCACCTGGGGCGTCCTCGTTCTCGTCCAGCTGTCCGACGCGGGGACCCTGCGCTTCAGCGAGCTGCGCCGGCGGATCGGCGGGGTGAGCGAGAAGATGCTGGCGCAGACCCTGCGGACCCTGGAGCGCGACGGTTTCATACGCCGCCGGGCCCGCCCGGTGATCCCGCCCCACGTCGACTACGACCTCACCACGCTCGGGGTCCAGGTCGCCGAGAAGGTCGGCGCCCTCGCCGAGTGGACCGCCCGGAACGTCACCGCCGTCACCGCGGCCCAGCAGACCTACGACGCGGCACTCTGACGCCGCGCCGGAACGCGACCGCCCCGCCGTGCCGGGCGGTGCCGGCGGGGCGGGGCGGGTGCGGAGCGGGTCGGGTTCAGCGCGCTGGGGGCTGGTCGGTGACGGTCCAGGTGTCGGTGCCCGCGAGGAGTCCGGCGAGGTCGCCGGGGCCCTGGCGGGTGGTGGCCGCTTCGAGCTGCTCCGCCATGTCCGTGTCGTAGACGGCGCGGGTGGTGTCGCGGAAGACGCCGATCGGGGTGGCCGTGCCGGGGCCGAAGGCGGTGCCGTCGGTGAGGCGGGACAGGGCGAAGGCGTTGGTGGGCGAGGGGGAGTGGGCGTCGTGGACCAGGACGTCCGCCTCGTTCTCGGCCGTGACGTCCACGATGCCGAGGTCACCGGTGCGCGGGTCGCGGACGATGCCGCGCGAGCCCTCGGGGCCGAAGCGGACGGGCGCGCCGTGCTCCAGCCGGATCAGCGCGCTCTCCGCGGTGCTCTTGTCCTTGAGGACGTCGAAGGCGCCGTCGTTGAAGATGTTGCAGTTCTGGTAGATCTCGACGAGCGCGGTGCCCTCGTGGACGGCGGCGGCGCGCAGTACCGACTGGAGGTGCTTGCGGTCGGAGTCGATGGTGCGGGCGACGAAGGAGGCTTCGGCGCCGATCGCCAGCGACAGCGGGTTGAACGGGGCGTCGAGGGAGCCCATCGGCGTGGACTTGGTGATCTTCCCGACCTCGGAGGTGGGGGAGTACTGGCCCTTGGTGAGGCCGTAGATCCGGTTGTTGAAGAGCAGGATCTTCAGGTTCACGTTGCGGCGCAGCGCGTGGATGAGGTGGTTGCCGCCGATGGACAGCGCGTCGCCGTCGCCGGTGACCACCCACACGCTCAGGTCGCGCCGGGAGGCGGCCAGGCCGGTGGCGATGGCCGGGGCGCGGCCGTGGATGGAGTGCATCCCGTAGGTGTTCATGTAGTACGGGAAGCGGGAGGAGCAGCCGATCCCGGAGACGAAGACGACGTTCTCGCGGGCCAGGCCCAGCTCCGGCATGAAGGACTGGACGGCGGCGAGGATGGCGTAGTCACCGCAGCCGGGGCACCAGCGCACCTCCTGGTCGGACTTGAAGTCCTTCATGGTCTGCGGGCCGCCGGCCTTGGGCACCAGCGACAGCGCCGTCGCGCCGGCGAGCGGCCCGACAGCGGCGCCGGCGGACGCGCGTACGGAGGCGCCGGCGGCACCGCCGGCGCGTGTGGCGGCGGGAGTCTCAGACATCCGCGTTCTCCTTCGCGATGGCCTGCGCCAACTGCTCGGCCTTGAACGGCAGTCCGGTCACCTGGGTGTAGGAATGGGCGTCGACGAGGTACTTCGCCCGGAGCAGGTGCGCGAGCTGGCCGAGGTTCATCTCCGGCACCAGCACCTTGTCGTACCGGGCCAGTACCGCCCCGAGGTTGGCCGGGAACGGGTTGAGGTGGCGCAGGTGGGCCTGCGCGACCTGGCCGCCCTCCCGGCGGATACGGCGGACCGCGGCGGTGATCGGCCCGTAGGTCGAGCCCCAGCCCAGCACCAGGGTCCGCGCCGAGCCGCCGGGGTCGTCCACCTCCAGGTCGGGCACCGCGATGCCGTCGATCTTCGCCTGGCGGGTGCGGACCATGAAGTCGTGGTTGGCCGGGTCGTACGAGATGTTCCCGGTGCCGTCCTGCTTCTCGATGCCGCCGATGCGGTGTTCGAGGCCCGGGGTGCCGGGCACCGCCCAGGGCCGGGCCAGGGTCTCGGGGTCGCGCAGGTACGGCCAGAAGCTCTCCGTGCCGTCGGCCGCGGTGTGGTTCGGGCCGGACGCGAACTCCACCCGCAGGTCCGGCAGTTCGGCGACGTCGGGGACGCGCCACGGCTCCGACCCGTTGGCGAGGTAGCCGTCGGAGAGCAGCATCACCGGGGTGCGGTAGGTGATCGCGATCCGGGCGGCCTCCAGCGCGGCGGTGAAGCAGTCCGCGGCGGTGGCCGGGGCCACGATCGGCACCGGCGCCTCGCCGTTGCGCCCGTACATCGCCTGGAGCAGGTCGGCCTGCTCGGTCTTGGTCGGCAGGCCGGTGGACGGCCCGCCGCGCTGGATGTCCACCACCAGCAGCGGCAGCTCCAGCGACACCGCCAGGCCGATCGTCTCGGACTTCAGCGCCACCCCGGGCCCGGAGGTGGTGGTGACCGCCAGCGACCCGCCGAACGCGGCGCCCAGCGCCGCGCCGATGGCCGCGATCTCGTCCTCGGCCTGGAAGGTCCGCACGCCGAAGTTCTTGTGCCGGCTCAGCTCGTGCAGGATGTCCGAGGCCGGGGTGATCGGGTAGGAGCCGAGGAACAGCGGCAGCCCGCTGCGGCTCGACGACGCGATCAGGCCGTAGGCGAGCGCGAGGTTCCCCGAGATGTTGCGGTAGGTGCCGGCCGGGAAGGCGCTGGCGGCCGGCGCGACCTCGTAGGAGACCGCGAAGTCCTCGGTGGTCTCGCCGAAGTTCCAGCCGGCGCGGAAGGCGGTGACGTTCGCCTCGGCGATGTCCGGCTTCTTCGCGAACTTCTTGCGCAGGAAGGACTCGGTGCCCTCGGTCGGGCGGTGGTACATCCAGGAGAGCAGGCCCAGCGCGAACATGTTCTTCGCGCGCTCGGCGTCCTTGCGGGCCAGGCCGCTGTCCTTCAGCGCCTCCAGGGTCAGCGTGGTCAGCGGCACGGGGTGCACCGCGTACGCCGCCAGCGAGCCGTCCTCCAGCGGGCTGGCGGCGTACCCGACCTTCGCCATCGCGCGCTTGGTGAACTCGTCGGTGTTGACGATGACCTCCGCGCCCCGCGGCAGGTCGGCCAGGTTCGCCTTCAGCGCGGCCGGGTTCATCGCCACCAGCACGTCGGGGGCGTCACCCGGGGTGAGGATGTCGTGGTCGGCGAAGTGCAGCTGGAACGACGAGACGCCCGGCAGCGTGCCCGCGGGGGCCCGGATCTCGGCCGGGAAGTTCGGCAGCGTGGACAGGTCGTTGCCGAACGACGCCGTCTCGGAGGTGAAGCGGTCGCCGGTGAGCTGCATCCCGTCACCGGAGTCGCCGGCGAACCGGATGATCACCCGGTCGAGCCGACGGGTCTCCTTGTCGGACGTGCGCTGTTCCCCGCGCTCCGCGAGCCCTCCGCGCTCTTCGAGCTCCCCGAGCTCCCCGAGTTCCTTGAGGCTCCCGAGCGCTTCGGCTTTCCCGACCGGGGAGCCGAGAGCGGTACCCGGGCCCTCGTGTTCCTCGTTGATGGGGCTGCTGACCTGGCTGGTCACTGAACGGACCTCCTTCGCGGCGGCACGGCGCAGAGCCTGTCCGGTGGCCTCCGCCCGGGTGGCACCCGACAGGCTCTCACCGGTCATCGTACGTCGGTAAGGGTCGCCTTCCCGGTACGTCCCCGCATCTGGCAGCCGGGCGCACGGTGGTGCGCGCACCCGGCTGCCCGCCCCTGCGCAGCGCTGTTGCCCGTCCCGCCGTCAGACGGCCGGTCGGCGATTCCGGAAATTCACGAGTTCAAATAGGTCAGCACTGCCAGCACCCGGCGGTGATCTCCCTCACTCGGCGCGAGCCCGAGCTTCAGGAAGATGTTGCTCACGTGCTTCTCCACGGCGCCGTCGCTCACCACGAGCTGCTTGGCCACCGCCGAGTTGGTCCGGCCCTCGGCCATCAGGCCCAGCACCTCGCGCTCGCGCGGGGTCAGCCCGGCCAGCACGTCCTGCTTGCGGCTGCGGCCGAGCAGCTGCGCGACCACCTCGGGGTCCAGCGCGGTGCCGCCCTCGGCGACCCGGACCACCGCGTCCACGAACTCGCGGACCTCGGCCACCCGGTCCTTGAGCAGGTAGCCCACCCCGCGGCTGCTGCCCGCCAGCAGCTCCGTCGCGTACTGCTCCTCGACGTACTGCGACAGCACCAGCACCCCGACGCCCGGGTGCTCCTTCCGCAATTGCACGGCGGCGCGCACCCCTTCGTCGGTGTGCGTCGGGGGCATCCGCACGTCGGCCACCACCACGTCGGGAGGCGCGCCCTGGTCGGCCAGTTCGCGCACCGCCTTGATCAGCCCCTCGGCGTCGCCGACCCCCGCGACCACGTCATGACCCCGGTCGGTCAGCAGCCGGGTCAGTCCCTCCCTGAGCAGTACCGAATCCTCGGCGATGACGACCCGCACTCTTTCCTCCACGGTCTTCAGCTTCCCCCGTCCGAACCGACTCCCCCAGCATCCCAGCATCGGCGGCCCAATGAGGAATACGGTGCGGGGTGGGCAAGGTTGCGCCCGGCGATCAGAGGCAGCTGCCCAAGCGGGCGGGGGCCCAGGGAGAGGAGAACGTGTGCGCGCGGTCGGTTTCGACGTCATCGGCGGTCCTGAGGTGCTCAAGCCCGTGGATCTGCCCGCCCCCGTGCCCGGCCCCGGTCAGCTCCTGGTCCGGGTCGCGTACGCGGGCGTCAACCACGACGAGATGCGGCACCGGCTCGGGGACTTCGGCACGCCGCGGCGCACCACCGTGCCCGGCTTCGAGGTCTCCGGCGAGGTCGCGGCGGTCGGCCCCGGCGTGACCGGCCTGGCGGTCGGCGAGCAGGTCGCCGCCTACCTCCCCGACGGCGGCGGCTACGCCGAGTACGCCCTCGCCCCCGCGGACTTCGCCTTCCCGCTCGACGGGATCTCGCTGCGCGACGGCGGCGGCGCGGGCCTGACCCTCACCGCCGCTTACGGCATCCTCGCCGGCGCCGCCCGGCTGACCGCGGGCGACACCGTGCTGATCCACGCCGCCGCCGGCGGCATCGGCTCGGCCGCCGCGCAGATCGCCCGCGCCCTGGGCGCCGCGGCGGTCTACGGCACGGTCGGCTCCCCGGCGAAGGCCGAGTACGCCAAGCGCTTCGGCTACGACGCGGTCCACCCGCGGGACGCCTTCGCCGAGGCGGTCCGCGAGGTCGACGTGGTGCTCGACCCGATCGGCGGCCCGACCCGGCTCGCCTCGCTGCCGCTGCTCGCCCCCTTCGGCCGCCTCGCCCTCTACGGCGAGGCCGCCCGCCACCCCGACCTCACCCTCCCGCTGCTGCCGCTGTGGCAGAACAACCGCTCGCTGGCCGGCTACCACATCGCCGACCTCGCCCGCCGCGCCCCCACCGCCGTCCGCTCGCACGCCCTGGCCGCGCTGTCCCTGCTGGCCTCGGGCGCGATCCGGCTCGACGTCACCTCGGAACTTCCGCTCGACCGGGCGGCCGACGCCCACGAGGTCCTGGCGGCGGGCCGCGGCACCGGAAAGGTGCTGCTGCGGGTCGCGTAGCCTCCGATGAAGCCGGCGGTCCGCGACGAGGCGGCCGGCGTACCGAGCCGATCGACCCGGGAGTTGGGCATGGAACGCGTGACGGAGCGGCTTCTGCTCCGGGGGTGGCGGGACGAGGACCTGGTCCCGCTGGCCGACATCTACGCCGACCCGGAGGTGATGCGGTTCATCGGCGCCGGTGCCACCCGCACCTACGAGCAGACGGCCGCGAGCTTCGCGATGCTGCGGCAGGAGTGGCGGGACCGCGGCTACGGCATGTTCGCCGTCGAGGTCCGGGCGACCGGTGAGCTGGCCGGCTGGGTCGGCATGACGGTGCCGGCCTTCCTGCCGGAGATCCTGCCCGCCGTGGAGATCGGCTGGCGGCTGGGCCGGGCGCACTGGGGGCGCGGATACGCCACCGAGGCCGCGCGCGAGGCGCTGGCGTACGGCTTCGACGAGGCCGGCCTGGACCGGATCGTCAGCGTCTGCAACGTGGAGCACCACGCGTCGCGGCGGGTGATGACCAAGCTGGGCATGGTGCTCGACCGCCGCACCACGGTCCCCGCGCACGGGACGCCGGTGGACGTCACGGCGATCACCCGGGCGCAGTTCGCGGCGGCGCGGGCCGCCGGGGCGTGACGCGGGCCCCCGGCGGCCGGGTTCCGGCGGCGGGGCGGCAACGGCGCCGCCCGGGTGGGCGGTTGGCGCGCCTGCGGCCGGACCCGCTCGATCGCGGCGAGGTCGATGGCCGGGGCGTCCCGCGCCGGGCGAGCCGGATCGGCGCCGACGGCCGGGCCGGGGCCGGTCCGTGCGGTCTTGCCTGCGTATCCGCCGCTGGCCGGTACTTACCCGGTCGCCGCCGTGAGGTCGTGGGCGAAGGTGACGCGGTCCAGGCCGGGGCCGTCGTAGTCGGGGTGGACCGAGGGGGCGGCGTCGGGGGAGCCGGGGAGTTCGGTGAAGCCGATCCGGGTGTGGAAGGCGCGGGACGCGGCGTTCGCCGGGCTGGTGATCGCGTGCACCTGACGGCAGTGGCGGGCCCGGGCGAGGGCGAAGAAGCGGTGGTAGAGCGCGGTCGCGATGCCACGGCCGTGCAGCGCCGGATCGACGCCGACGAAGTGGATGTAGGCGATGTCGGGCCGGTCCTGGGAGAGGAAGCCGACGAGGAACGCGGCGAGTTCGCCACTGGGGCGCTCGGCGACATGGCTGGTGCCGGTGAAGTGCTGGAAGTACAACCGCGGCAGCAGCAGGGCCCGCTCCCGTGACCCCGTCTCGCCGCCCAGCCCTCCCCACCACTGGTCGAGTACGGCCAGTACCCGTGCGTGGTCCTCGACGCGGGGGTGGCGCAGGGCCAGCCCGCCGGGAAAGTCGTCGGTCATCCCTCCAGTCTCCCAGCAACCCCCGCCGAGCGGCGCGCCGGAACCCGTGGGCGTGGACGATCGGCGCCCGGCACCGCGCCCGCACCCCGCGCCCGCCCCCTCACCCGCACCTCCTCACGGCGGGCGGACCCTGACCGTGCTGCACCTGCCCGGCCACACCCCCCGGGTCGGTCGCCCTGCTGGAGGAGCACACCGGGACGCTCTACTCCGGTGACGTCGTGTACGACGGCCACCTCGTGGACGACCTGCCCGAGTCGGACCCGGCGGTCTACCGCCGCAGCCTGGAGGTCCTCGCCCGGCTGGACGTGGCGGTGGTGCACCCGGGCCACGGCCGCAGCTTCGACCGGGCCCGGCTGCGCCACATCGTCACGCGCCACCTCGGCGGGCGGTAGCCGGGCGGACTCCCCCCGGCCGGCCACGGCCGGTCACACCCGCCAGGGCAGCTCCGCCGCGATCCGGGTGGGACCGCCCGGCGGGGAGTCCACCACCAGCACCCCGTCGACCGCGTCGAGGCGCTCCGCCAGGCCGGCCAGGCCCGAGCCGGCGTCCACCGACGCCCCGCCGCGGCCGTTGTCGTAGACGTGCAGCATGAGCCGGTCGTCGGTCTGCCAGACGTCCACGGAGGCGCGGGAGGCGCCGCTGTGCTTGCTGACGTTCTGCAGGAGTTCGGAGACTGTGAAGTAGGCGATGCCCTCGATCGCGGGCACCGGCCGGGCCGGCAGGTCGACGGTGACCGAGACCGGCACGGTGCAGCGGGCGGCGACCGCCGAGAGCGACGGGCCCAGGCCGCGGTCGGTGAGGATCGCCGGGTGGATGCCGCGGGCGAGGTCGCGCAGCTCCTGGAGGGCCACCTTCACCTCGCCGTGTGCCTCCTCGACCATGGCCGCGCCGGTCTTCGGGTCCTCCAGCAGCTTCTCCTTGGCCAGGCCCAGGTCCATGGCCAGGGCGACCAGCCGGGCCTGGGCGCCGTCGTGCAGGTCGCGCTCGATCCGGCGCAGGTCCGCCGCCGCGGTGTCCACCACCGCGCCGCGGTCCGACTCCAGCTCGGTGACGCGGTCGGCCAGCCGGGACGGGCCGAGCAGCCCGCTGACCAGCATCCGGTCCACGTGCGCCATGCCCCGCACCACCCACGGCAGCAGCGCCACCAGCGCCAGCCCGATCACCACGCACAGCAGCAGGTCCGCGGGGGTGTGCAGCCACCAGCCGTGGTGGCGGTCGCCGTCCCCGTAGACCTGGAGGCCCTGCTGGCCGAAGTAGACCGGGAAGACCCAGCGCCACAGCGGGTAGGTGAGCAGCCCCCAGCCGTAGGTGAAGAAGCTGATCGACACGCAGAAGGTGAGGACGCCCCACGGGAAGTGCAGCAGGCAGTAGATCGCGTGCCGCCAGTTGACGCCGCTGCCGAGCTGGCCGCCCAGCCACGGGAGGAAGCCGCGGCTCTTGGTGCGGACCGGGCCGGGCTCCTCGACGTCGAGCCAGAGCAGCGAGCGGGCCCGCGCCCGCTCGACGTAGCCGACGGCCCGGCAGCCGCCGAGGGCCAGCACCAGCACCGGCAGCCCGATGAAGGTGATCAGCAGGCCGGCGCCCAGCGACAGCATCGTGATCGTCCACACGAAGCCGATCAGGCACATCGGGAGGTTCAGCAGGAGGTACGCGAGTTCCCGCCAGGTACGCGCCTCGACGGGCGCGCGCAGTGCGGTGGGCAGCCGGTGCTCTCGCTCGGCCGGCTGGTTGCCGTACGCCATGGTCGGGACCGTCCTTTCGGTACTGCTGGTCATACCGACCACAGTGCCCGGGCCGGAGGCGCGCGCCCATGGTGCGGATCGGCGTCTTGGGGGTGGGGATTTCCCTACCTATCGCCCGGGCGTGCCGCTGCTCCACGCCCGCGGGCCTGCCCTCGCGGCCCTGCCGGCACGACCCTCGCGGCACTGCCCTGCCGGCGCGGCCCTCGCGGCACTGCCCTACCGGCGCGGCGCGGCCTGCGTGCCGAACTCCCGGTCCCGCCACGGCAGCTCCGCCGTCACCATGGTCGGCCCGCCCACCGGAGAGGCCACCACGAACAGGCCGTCGACGGAGTCCAGCCGCTCCGCGAGCCCGGCCAGGCCGGACCCGGAGCTGACGTCCGCGCCACCCTGCCCGTCGTCGCGCACCTGGATCATCAGCCGGTCGCCCGAGTGCCACACGTCCACCGACGCGGTACGGGCCCGGCTGTGCTTGCTGACGTTCTGCAGGAGTTCGGAGACCGTGAAGTACGCGATGCCCTCGATCGCCTCGGCGGGCCGGGCCGGCAGGTCCACGGTGACCGAGACCGGCACGGTGCAGCGGGTCGCGACCGAGGACAGGGCCGCGTCCAGGCCGCGGTCGGTGAGGATCGCCGGGTGGATGCCGCGGGCGAGGTCGCGCAGCTCCTGGAGGGCCACCTTCACCTCGCCGTGCGCCTCGCCGACCATCTTCGCCGCCGCCTCGGGGTCCTCCAGCAGCTTCTCCTTGGCCAGGCCCAGGTCCATGGCCAGGGCGACCAGCCGGGCCTGGGCGCCGTCGTGCAGGTCGCGCTCGATCCG
>NZ_JBFBIV010000005.1:122357-179469 GCF_040702025.1 Streptomyces sp. NPDC088194
CACCCCGCGGTCGGACGCGGTGTCGAAGACCACCCCGCGGTCGGACTCCAGCTCCGCGATCCGCTGCTCCAGCTCGTCGGAGGGCTGGAGCAGCCCGCGGGCCAGCGCCCGGTCCACCGTCGACATGGCCCTGGCCAGGTAGGGCAGCACCGGCCACAGCACGAACAGCGAGGTGAGCGTCACCGCGAAGGTGACGATGCCCCACGGCAGCCGGATCGAGAAGTAGAGCGCGTGCCGCCAGGCCACCGGGTCCTTCAGCGACGCCCACAGCCAGGGCAGGAACCCGCCCAGCGTCTTCTTCCGCAGCGGCCGCGGCTCCTCCACGTGCACCCCGAGCAGCTTGCGCACCCTGGCCCGCTCCAGCTTGCCCAGCAACCGGCAGCCGCCCAGGCCGAACGCCAGCAGCGGCAACCCGATCACCGTCACGGACAGCCCGGCGCCCAGCGACAGCGTGGTCACCACGTAGATGAAGCCGATCAGCGACATGAAGAGGTTCAGCAGGAGATTCGCGATCTCCTTCCACGTCACGGTGTCGAAGGCGAACCGGGCCGGGGGCAGCGGTTCGGACGTCGAGGTCGCGGAGCTGCGCGGGGCGGGCGAGGTGTCCATGGGTCAAGCCTGCCGTTCCGGCGGGGGCCCGCGCCATGGGGTGCGCGCTCCGGCGTGTGGTGGGGTTATCCCCCGTATCCGCTGGAAGCGGCCCGGCGGTGCGGGTTGAGTGCATTCGCCGGGGCTCGTCCCGGGGCTCGCACCGCGGTCCCCTCGGCCGCCCGCCGCGGTCCGGCCGCCCTCTCCTCCGTCATCCGTGGACGGCTGCGTCCGCCGGTGGGACCAGGGCCTAGACTCCCTCCGTATAAATCGTCTAAAGATCCATCCGGATCGCTGGACATCGCTGGTCAACGAGTGAACGAGGGGCGGACGGACGTGGACTACTTCCACGGCTACTCGGTCGTCGGTCTGGTCGCGGTCGTCGGCGTGCTCTTCGTGACGGTCTCGTTCACGGCCGGGCGGCTGCTGCGGCCTGACGTGCCGACGCGGGAGAAGCTGCTCACCTACGAGTGCGGCGTGGACCCGGTCGGCGAGGACTGGGCGCACACCCAGATCCGCTACTACGTGTACGCGTTCCTCTATGTGATCTTCGCGGTGGACGCGATCTTCCTCTTCCCGTGGGCGACGGTCTTCGCGGCCCACGGCTTCGGCGGCACCACGCTCGTCGAGATGTTCGTCTTCCTCGGCTTCCTCGCGGTCGGGCTGCTCTACGCGTGGAAGAAGGGCGTGCTCGAATGGACGTGACCCTGCCCGACCCGGCGCAGCCGGCCCCGCCCGGGGTGGCGCTGCCCGAGCCCCGCCGGCTCGGCCCGCTGGCCCGGCTGGCGCCCGAGCCGATGAAGGTCGTGCTCAACTGGGGCCGCCGCTACAGCCTGTGGGTGTTCAACTTCGGGCTCGCCTGCTGCGCGATCGAGTTCATCGCCGCGTCCATGGCCCGGCACGACTTCATCCGGCTCGGCGTGATCCCGTTCGCGCCCGGTCCGCGCCAGGCCGACCTGATGGTGGTCTCCGGCACGGTCACCGACAAGATGGCGCCCGCGGTGAAGCGGCTGTACGAGCAGATGCCCGAGCCGAAGTACGTCATCTCCTTCGGCGCCTGCTCCAACTGCGGCGGCCCGTACTGGGACTCGTACTCCGTGACGAAGGGCGTCGACCAGATCATCCCGGTGGACGTCTACGTGCCCGGCTGCCCGCCCCGGCCCGAGGCGCTGCTCCAGGGCATCCTCAAGCTCCAGGAGAAGATCGCCCGGGAGTCGCTGGGCGAGCGGTACGGCCACGGGCCGGCCGCGCGGCCCTCGACCGCCGCGCTGACCAGTGGCCTCGTCACACCGCCGCCCCCGCCGGCGCCGTCGGCTGCCTCGGACTCACCCGGGGACGGCTCGGGGAACGCCGGACCGGAGGCGGACGGACCGGAGGCGGGGGAGCGGTGAGCGCCTTCGAGCAGCTCCCCGAGGGCGCGGCCGAGGTCTTCGGCGAGGGCGCGACCGCCGAGGAGGCGTACGGCCTGCTCACCGTCGACGTCCCGCCCGCCGGGTGGGTGGCGGCGCTGACCGCGGCCCGGGACACCCTCGGCTGCACCTTCTTCGACTGGCTCAGCGCGGTGGACGAACCCGGCACCGGCTTCCGGGTGTGCGCCCATGTCGTACGGCTCGAACGCGGCGTCGGACGGCTGCTGGTGCGGACCACCGTGCCGCACGACGCGGCCGAACTGGCGACCGCGACCGGGGTCTACGCGGGCGCGGGCTGGCACGAGCGCGAGACCCACGAGATGTTCGGGGTCGCCTTCACCGGGCACCCGGGGATGGCGCCGCTGCTGCTGCCCGAGGAGTTCGAGGGGCACCCGCTGCGCAAGGACTTCGTGCTGGCCGCGCGGGTGGCCAAGGCGTGGCCGGGCGCGAAGGAGCCGGGCGAGTCCCACGACGGCGGCCCGAAGCGGCGGCAGATGCTGCCGCCGGGCGTGCCGGACCCGAACGAGTGGGGCCCGTTGAAGGGCCAGCTGCCGCCGGCGCCGGCCCGCCCTGCGCGGCGCGCGGGTGCCGCGGGTGCGGGTGCCGGTGCTGGTGCGGGTGGCGCGGGTGCGGGGGAGCGGCCCGCCCGCAGGACCCGCAGCGCGGGCGACGGCTCGGCGAGCCAGACCCCGTCCCGCCCGGCCCGGACACCGCGCCCGGCCACACCGGACGCGCCCTGGCAGAAACCGGCGGAGCAGCCTCCGGCGGACCAACCGCCCGCCGAGCGGCCCCCGGCCGAGCAGTCTCCGGCGGAGCAGCCCCCCGCCGCGCAGCCCCCGGCGCCGCCCGCCCGTGACGAACCCCCCACCGCCGAACCGCCCACCGCCGAACCGCCCACCGACGAAGGAGGCCGTACCCCGTGAACGACACGCTCCATGTCGTCCTGCGGCTGGTCGCCGTCCTCGTCGTGTTCCTGGTGCTTCCGCTGGTGGTCGGGCAGACCGAGCACAAGGTGATGGCGCACATGCAGGGCCGGCTCGGCCCGATGTACGCCGGCGGCTTCCACGGCTGGGCCCAACTCGTCGCCGACGGCGTGAAGTTCGCGCAGAAGGAGGACGTGGTCCCGGCCGACGCGGATCGCCGGATCTTCCAGCTCGCGCCCGCCGTCGCCCTGTTGCCGTACCTCCTGGTGCTGATCGTCATCCCGGTCGGGCCGCACGGCTTCGTCGGGGAGGCGATCGACGCCGGGCTGTTCTTCGTGCTCGCCGTGATGGGTGTCGGCGTGCTCGGGTCGCTGATGGCCGGGTGGGCGTCGGCGAACAAGTTCTCGCTGCTCGGCGGTCTGCGCACGGCCGCCCAGCTGATGGCGTACGAACTGCCGATGCTGCTCGCCGCCGCGTCCGTGGCGATGGCCGCGGGCACCTTGTCGCTGCCGGGCATCGTCGAGTCGTACCACTGGTGGTGGACGCTGTGGCAGCTCATGGGCGGCCTGGTGTTCTTCACCGCCGGGCTCGCCGAGTTGCAGCGGCCGCCGTTCGACATGCCGGTGGCCGACTCGGAGATCATCTTCGGCGCGTACACCGAGTACACCGGGCTGCGCTTCGCGCTGTTCCTGCTCGCCGAGTACGCCGGGATCGTGGTGCTGTGCGCGCTGACCACGGTGCTGTTCCTCGGCGGCTGGCACGGGCCGTGGTCGGGCAGCGTCGGCTGGCTGTGGACGCTGCTGAAGACCGGCGTGCTCGCCTTCGTGGTCATCTGGCTGCGGGTGAGCTACCCGCGGCTGCGCGAGGACCAGTTGATGAAGTTCGCCTGGACCGTGCTGATCCCGATCTCCCTCGTCCAGATCGCCCTGACCGGCGTCGTCAAGGTGGTGACCTCGTAAGCCATGCCTCTTCCCGGCTCCGGTCTGGCCAAGGGCCTGGCCGTCACCCTGCGCACGATGACGAAGAAGACCGTCACCGCCCGCTATCCCGACGCGCAACCCGAACTCCCCCCGCGCAGCCGCGGCGTGATCGCGCTGTTCGAGGAGAACTGCACGGTGTGCATGCTGTGCGCCCGTGAGTGCCCCGACTGGTGCATCTACATCGACTCGCACAAGGAGACGACGCCGCCCGCCGCGCCCGGCGGCCGCGAGCGCAGCCGCAACGTGCTGGACCGCTTCGCGATCGACTTCTCGCTGTGCATGTACTGCGGCATCTGCATCGAGGTGTGCCCGTTCGACGCGCTGTTCTGGTCCCCGGAGTTCGAGTACGCGGAGACCGACATCCTCGAACTCACCCACGAACGCGACAAGCTGCGCGAGTGGATGTGGACGGTGCCGGCGCCGCCCCCGCTCGACCCGGCGGCGGAGGAGCCGAAGGAGATCGCGGCGGCCCACAAGGCGGCGGAGAAGGCGGCGCAAGCGGCGGCGCAGGAAGCGGCGCAGGAAGCGGCCCAGGCGGCGGCTGAGGCGGCGGCTGAGGCGGCGGACCGGTCCGCGGACCAGGCTGCCGACCAGGCCCAGGCGCCCGACGAACCCGGGGAGGACGCGTCGTGAACGTCCACCACAGCGCCCTCGCGCACCACGGCTTCCTCTCGCCCACCGGTGTCGAGATCACCTTCCTGCTGGTCGGCCTCGCCACCCTCGGCGCGGCCGTCATCACCGTCACCACCCGGCAACTCGTGCACGCGGCACTCTGGCTGGTGGTCGCGCTCGGCGGCATCGCGGTGGAGTACCTGCTGCTGACCGCCGAGTTCATCGCCTGGGTGCAGGTGCTGATCTACGTCGGCTCGGTCGTCGTGCTGCTGCTGTTCGGGCTGATGCTCACCCGGGCGCCGATCGGCCACTCGCCCGACGCCGACTCCGAGAACCGCTGGGTCGCCCTCGCGGTGGCGGTCGCCGCCGCGGCCACCCTGGTGTGGGTGGTGGTGGACGCCTTCCGCAGCACCTGGATCGACGTCCACCACGCCGCCGGGCAGAGCGCCACCAAGGTCACCGGCACCAGCCTCTTCCGGTTCTGGGTGCTGCCGTTCGAGGCGCTGTCGGTCCTGCTGCTGGCCGCCCTGGTCGGCGCGATCGTGCTGTCGAAGCGCGGGCCCGACGCGGCGCCCCCCGGCGGCGCGAACGGCCCGGCCGTACCCGGCTCCGGCGGCCCCGCCGCCCCGAACGGCAAGGACCGCTGATGCACCTCGTCTACCCCGCCGTGCTGGCCGCCCTGCTGTTCTGCGTCGGCCTGTACGGGGTGCTCGCCCGGCGCAACGCGATCCTCGTCCTGATGTCCGTCGAGCTGATGCTCAACGCCGTCAACCTCAACCTCGTCGCCTTCGACACCTGGCTCGGCGACCGGCTGCACTCCGGGCAGGCGCTCACCCTGTTCACCATCACCATCGCCGCCGCGGAGATCGGGATCGGCCTGGCGATCGTGCTGCTGGTGCACCGCAACCGCGGCACCGCCGACATCGACCGCCTCACCGACCTGGCCGACCCCGGGCAACCCCTCGGCGTGCCCGGGCCCCCGGAACCGGGCCCGGCCACCGCCTCCGGCCACGACGAGAAGGCAGAGGCCACCGCGTGACCCTGACCGCCCTTGCCGCGCTCGTCCCCGCACTGCCCTTCCTGGGCGCGGCCGCCGGACTCCTGCTCGGCCGGCGCGCACCCGGCTTCGTACGCCCGCTTGCGGTGCTGCCGACCGCGGTCTCCTTCGTGCTCGCCGCGATCGTCGCCGCCCGGCAGGGCACCGGAGCGGCCACCGACGCCTCGCACCGGCTGACCGTCACCGGCTCCGTGCCGATCGACCTCTCGCTGCACCTGGACGGCTTCTCCGTCCTGATCGCGCTGCTGGTCGGCCTGGTCGCCACCTGCGTGCAGGTCTACTCCGTCTCCTATCTGCGCGACGACCCGCGCTACCCCTCCTACGCGGCCGTGGTCTCGCTGTTCACCTCCGCGATGCTGCTCGTCGTCTACTCCGGCGACCTGATGGTGCTGCTGGTCGGCTGGGAGGTCATGGGCATCTGCTCCTACTTCCTGGTCGGCCACTACTGGGAGACCGAGGCGGCCCGCTCGGCCTCGATCAAGGCGTTCCTGGTCACCAAGCTCGGCGATGTGCCCTTCCTGATCGGCGTGTTCGCGCTCGCCGCGGACGCCGGCACCTTCCGGATCAGCGGCATCCTGCACGCCGCCGCCGACGGGCGGCTGCACCACCCGACGGTGATCGCGCTGCTGCTGCTCGCCGGCGTGGCCGGCAAGTCCGCGCAGTTCCCGCTGCACACCTGGCTGCCCGACGCGATGGCCGGCCCCACCCCGGTCTCCGCGCTGATCCACGCCGCGACCATGGTGGCCGCCGGCATCTACCTGGTGGCCAGGCTGCTGCCGGTGTTCACCGCGTCGGCCGCCGCGCTCGTCGTGCTGGCCGTGATGGCCGCGGTGACCATGGTCGGCTCGGGCCTGGCCGCGCTCGCCCAGGACGACATCAAACGGGTCCTCGCCTACTCCACGATCGGCCAACTCGGCTACATGGCGGGCGCGCTGGCCGTCGGCGACCGCGACGCCGCCGTCTTCCACCTCCTGTCGCACGGCGCGTTCAAGGCGCTGCTCTTCCTGGGCGCGGGCGTGGTGATCCACGCGGCCGGCACCAACTCGCTGACCGCGATGTCCCGTACGGGCGGGCTGCGCAAGCGGGTGCCCGACGCGATGTGGACGATGGCCCTCGCGCTGGCCGCGCTCGCCGCCCTGCCGCCGCTGTCCGGCTTCTTCTCCAAGGAGTCGGTGCTGCGAGCCGCCGAGCACGCCTCCTCCGGCGACACGGCGCACGTGCCGTCGGCGGTCGGCTGGACCGTGCTGGTCGCCGGGCTGGCCGCGGCCGTCCTCACCGGCGCCTACGCCACCCGCCTGTTCCTCCTCGCCTTCCTCGGCAACGGCCCGGCCGCCCCCGACCACGGACGGCAGCCGTTGCCGATGACCGCCGTGCTGTGGGTGCTGGCGATCCCCACCCTCGCCTTCGGCGGGCTCACCTACCGCAAGCTGCCCGACTGGTTCGGCGGCGGCACCCCGCTCGGCCCGACCCTGGTCACCTCCCTCCTCGGTACCGGGCTCGCCCTGGTGGGCGTGCTGATCACCTACGGGGCCTGGAAGGCGGTCGCCGCCACCCGCCGGGCCGTGCCGATCGGCGCGGTCGTCTCCGAACCGCCCGGCACCGGCAGCGCGCTCACCGACCACCTGGACGCGGACTCCGAACCCGCCCTGATCGAGGCCGAGGCCGAGGACAGCCACAAGGAGGTCTACGGCGACGTCGCCACCGCGCACGACCCCGGCGACCCGGGCCGGCTGCTGCTCGGCCCGCTGCACGCATCCGCCGCGCACGGCTTCCGCCTCGACGCCCTCTACACCGCGGTGTTCGTCCGCCCGGTGCTGGCCGCGGCCGCGCTGGTCCGCTTCCTGGACCGGGACGTCGTGGAGACCTGGGTACGCGGCGCCGCGGGCACCCCGAACCTGCTCGGCGCGGCCGTCCGCAAGGCCCAGACCGGAAACGTCCAGACCTACCTCAGCGCGCTGCTGGCCGGTGCGGTCGTCCTCGCCGTCCTCGTCGCCGTCGGAGGCTGAGCCCGAAGTGAACGACACCGCCCTTCAGTACATCCTCGCGGCGATCCTCGTGCTGCCGCTGCTCGGCGCGGTCGGCGCCCTGCTGCCGCCTCCGCCCGGTCTGCGCGGCCGCGGCCCGGACCAGGCGGTGCTGCGGCACGGCGTGACCGTCACCGGCGCGGTGCTGGTCCTCGCGATCGTGCTCGCCGCCGGCTTCGACCACGACCACCCGGCGAAGATGCAGGCCACCACCGACCTCAACTGGATTCCCGCGCTGCGCATCCACCTCCACCTCGGTGTCGACGGCATCTCGCTGCCCCTGCTGGTGCTGACCGCGCTGCTGACCTTCCTGTGCGCGCTGTACTCGTACTTCAAGATGCCGGACGGCCCGCGGCCCCGGGCCTTCGTCGCGCTGCTCCTGCTGCTCGAAGGCGGCACGCTGGCCAGCTTCGCCGTCCTCGACCTGATCCTCTTCTTCCTCGCCTTCGAGACCGTGCTGGTCCCGATGTACTTCCTCATCTCCCGCTGGGGCGGCGCGAACCGGGAACGCTCGGCGCTGCGCTTCATCGTCTACACCCTTCTCGGCTCCGTGATCATGCTGCTCGGCCTGCTCCTCATCGGGGTGAAAGCGGGCACATTCGACATGGTGGCACTCGCCACTGACAACGGGTCACACCTCAGTCACACCACGCAACTCGTCGCGGTCCTCGCGATCGGTCTCGGCCTCGCCGTGAAGGCCCCGATGTGGCCGCTGCACAGCTGGCTGCCCGACGCCCACACCGCCGCCCCCACCGTGGGCTCGGTGCTGCTCGCCGGGGTGCTGCTGAAGATGGGCACCTACGGCCTGGTCCGCGTGGTGCTGCCGATCGCGCCCGGCGGGATGCGCACCTTCGCCCCGTACCTGGCGGCCTTCGCGGTCGTCGGCATCATCTACGGCTCGCTCGCCTGCCTCGCCCTGGTCCGGCAGGGCAACGGCGGCGACCTCAAACGGCTCATCGCCTACTCCTCGGTCGGCCACATGGGCTTCGTGCTGCTCGGCATCGCCTCCATGAACCCCACCGGCGTCAACGGCGCCCTGTTCGCCAACGTCGCCCACGGCCTCATCACCGGCCTGCTCTTCTTCCTCGTCGGCGCCCTGAAGGACCGCTACGGCAGCAGCGACCTCGACCAGCTCGCCGGCCGCACCGGCGCGGCCCTCTACGGGCGGGCGCCCCGGCTGGGCGGACTGCTGGCCTTCGGCGCCGTCGCCTCGCTCGGGCTACCGGGCCTGGCCGGGTTCTGGGGGGAGATGCTGGCGATGTTCGGCGCCTTCAAGCCCGGCGCCGGGCTCAGCCGTCCGGCGTATCTCACCTTCACCGCCGTCGCCGCCTTCGGCACCCTGCTGACGGCCGCCTACCTGCTCACCGTGGTCCGCCGGATGTGCATGGGCGACCGCGACACCGCGCGGGCCCAGCCGGCCCTGGCCGACGTACGCGGCTACGAGTTCGCCGCGTGGACACCGCTGGCCGCGCTCACCGTGCTGGCCGGGCTGTGGCCCGCGCTGCTGCTCGGCCTCACCGATCCGGCCGTACGCTCCCTGCTCGGAGGAAGCTGATGACCTCCCTCGGCGCGATCCCCGCCGCGATCCCCGCCGCGCTTCCGGGTGCGATCGCCACCGCGGGCCCCGCCCCCAGCCCGGCCCCCGGCCTGGTGCACGGCCCCGGGTTCGCGCTGGCCTCCTCGCTGACCGAGTCCGTCGACTGGAGCGCGGTCGCCCCGGCCGCGATCCCGGCCGCGCTGGCCGTCGTGCTGCTGGTCGCCGACCTGTTCCTGCCGCCGCGCCGCAAGCAGCTGCTGGCCTGGGTGACGGTCGCCGGGCTCGCGCTCGCGCTGCTCTCCCTGATCCCGCTGCGGGCCGGCCACCACGCCACCTTCTGCCGTACCGACGTCACCGGCGGCGGCTGCTCGTACACCGCCGACCGCTTCGCGCTCGTGGTGCAGGTGCTGGTGCTCGGCGGGGCGCTGCTGACCGCGCTGCTGTCCGCGCCCGCGGTCGAGGAGGAGCTGCCGGCCGGCGAGTTCTGGTTCCTGCTGCTGGCCTCCGCGGCCGGCGCCACCCTGCTGCCCGCCTCCCGCGACCTGGCCACGCTGATCGTCGCGCTGGAGGTCACCACGCTGCCGTCGTTCGCCCTGGTCGGGCTGCGCCGCGGCGACCGGCTGAGCAGCGAGGCCGCGCTGAAGTTCTTCCTCACCTCGGTGACCGCCACCGCGGTGTCGCTGCTCGGCGTCAGCTTCCTGTACGCCACCACCGGCACGCTCTACCTGGACCGGATCGGCCGTACGCTCGGCCACGAACCCGGCCAGCTGCACACCCTCGGCAAGGCCGGTGCCGCCCTGACGCTGCTCGGCTTCGCCTTCAAGCTGGCCGTGGCGCCCTTCCACTTCTGGGTGCCCGACACCTACGCGGGCGCCCCGCTGCCGGTGGCCGCCTACCTCTCGGTGGTCGGCAAGGCGGCCGGTTTCTCCGGCCTCATCCTGCTCACCACGCTCGCCTTCCACCCGTACGCCGGCACCCTGGGCCCGGCGATGGGCGTCCTCGCCGCGCTGACCATGACCGTCGGCAACGTCGGCGCCCTGCGGCAGCGGCCCGACGCCGAGCGCGGCGCCGTACGCCTGCTGGCCTGGTCGTCGATCGGGCAGGCCGGCTACCTGCTCGTGCCGCTCGCCGCCGAGGCCGCCGGCCGCCCCGCGGGCTACCACGTCGGCACCACCGTGGCGTACGCCCTGATGTACGCGGTGGTGAACCTCGGCGCCTTCGCCGTCGCGGCCCTGGTCAGCCGCGGTGCGCCGCGCGGCCGGCTGACGGACTACCGCGGCCTGTACGCGTCCCGGCCCGCGGCCGCCCTCGCGCTCGCCTTCTTCCTGCTGTGCCTCGCCGGGCTGCCGCCCGGGCTGATCGGCCTGTTCGCGAAGGTGGCCGTCTTCTCCACGGCCGTCGACGCCCAGCACGGCTGGCTCGCGGTGATCATGGCCGTCAACGTGGCGATCGCCCTCGTGTACTACCTGCGGTGGACGGCGCTGCTGTTCGGACGCGCGAAGAGCGGGCAGGAAGGGGACATGGACGGCACGGTGGGCACGGCGGGCGACGCAGCGGGCCTCGCGACGGCCGCACGTACGCCCTTCGCCCTGACCGCCGCCATCTCGCTCGCCGCGGCGGCCGGCGTGGTGCTGTCCGGCGCGCCCCAGATCGTGCTGCGTTACGCGGAAGGGGTGCTGCTGTGAGCGCCGCCGCGGGCGCCGCAGGTGGGACGGGTCGCCGACGCGGATCGGACGGTAGCGCTGCGTGCGCGCGGGGGAACCAACGGCGTCCGAGTCGCGTTGACCAGTGCAGGAGGTTTTCCTGAAGGGGGAGATCCCCCCGACGCACACTTTGGAGGGCGCACGTGCACCGCCGGCACAACGGGCTGAAGACCGCCGTACTCCTCGGCGGGCTGTCCGCACTCATCCTGGTCATCGGCGCGTTCTTCGGCCGGACCGGGCTCATCGTGGCGCTCGTCATCGCCCTGGGCACGAACGCGTACGCGTACTGGAACAGCGACAAGCTGGCGCTGCGGGCCATGCGCGCGCGCCCGGTCAGCGAGTTCGAGGCGCCCGAGATCTACCGGATCGTGCGCGAGCTCTCGACGGCCGCCCGCCAGCCGATGCCGCGGCTGTACATATCGCCCACCGAGGCGCCGAACGCGTTCGCCACCGGCCGCAACCCGCGCAACGCGGCGGTCTGCTGCACCGAGGGCATCCTGCAGATCCTCGACGAGCGCGAGCTGCGCGGAGTGCTCGGCCACGAGTTGAGCCACGTCTACAACCGGGACATCCTGATCTCGTCGGTGGCGGGCGCGCTCGCCTCCGTCATCGTCTTCGTGGCGAACTTCGCCTGGCTGATCCCGATCGGCCGCTCCGACGACGACGACGGCCCCGGCATCCTCGGCATGCTCCTGCTGATGATCCTCGGCCCGATCGCCGCCTCCGTGATCCAGCTCGCCGTCTCCCGCTCGCGGGAGTACGAAGCGGACGCCTCCGGTGCCCGCCTCACCGGCGACCCGCTCGCGCTCGCCTCCGCGCTGCGCAAGCTGGACGCCGGCACCCAGCAGCGCCCCCTGGCGCCCGAACCCCGGCTGGAGACCACCAGCCACCTCATGATCGCCAACCCGTTCCGCCCGGGCACCGCCTCCAAGCTGTTCTCGACCCACCCGCCGATGGCAGAGCGCATCTCGCGCCTGGAAGAGATGGCAGGTCGTAACCGATGAAGACGATCCTGAACGTGATCTGGCTCGTGCTGTGCGGGCTGTGGATGTGCCTGGGCTACTTCCTGGCCGGGCTGATCCTGTGCATCACCATCATCGGCATCCCGTTCGGCATCGCGGCCTTCCGGATCGGCATCTACGCCTTGTGGCCCTTCGGCTACACGGCGGTCGAGCGGCGCGACGCCGGAGCCGGTTCCTTCGTCGGGAACGTGCTGTGGCTGATCCTCGCCGGCTGGTGGCTGGCACTCGGCCACATCGTCACCGGGATCGCGCTGTGCATCACGATCATCGGCATCCCGTTCGGCCTCGCGAACTTCAAGCTGATCCCGCTGTCGCTGATGCCGCTGGGCAAGGAGATCGTGCCGACCGATCAGCCGTTCGCCACGCGCTGAGCGGGCGGGACCGGACCGGGGGCCGGGCGCGCGCCGGTCGACTCGGGGCGGGGCGCGAGGTGGGGCACGGGACGGGGCGACCTACGGCGGGGCGCAGGGTCGGGCGTGCGGTGAACGGACCGTCGCCCGGGCCCGTACTCTCCTAGTCCAGCCCTTACCGAGGAGATCGCGATGACCCTGCAAGTCGGCGACAAGGCACCGGACTTCACCCTCCCCGACCAGTCGGGCACGGGGGTGACGCTCAGCGAGCGGCTGCGGGAGAAGGTCGTCGTCCTGTACTTCTACCCCAAGGACAACACCCGCGGCTGCACCGCCGAGGCGTGCAGCTTCCGCGACGGCTACGAGAGCTTCACCGACGCCGGTGCCGAGGTGATCGGCGTCAGCTCCGACACCGTCGAGTCGCACGAGAAGTTCGCCGGGCGGCATGAACTGCCCTTCACCCTGCTCTCCGACCGCGACCGCGCGGTCCGCAAGCAGTACGGCGCCACGACGCTCGGCGTCGTCCCCGGCCGGATCACCTTCGTCATCGACCAGGACGGCACCGTCCGGCACGCCTTCTCGTCGATGATGAACATCGGCGGGCACGTGGACGACGCGCTGGCGGTGGTGAAGCGGTTGCAGGGGGAGGGCGCCGCCGCGGGTGAGGGCTCAGGTGCGGGTGCGGGCTCGGGCGAGGGCTCAGGTTCGGGTGGGGGCGCCGGCTCGGGTGAGACCGGGAGCGGGGAGTAGCGGAGCGCGGAGGCGGAGACGGAGGCCGGCGTGGGTGCGTGGACGCCCAGCCGGCCTCTCGCGCCGCCTAGCTCGTGCGCTTTCGCAGCTCAGCGCCATCTCCTGGCGCGGTTCGTAACGCGTGATCGCCACGGAACCACGACTCCGGGGTGATCACGGCGTTGAGCCTTCAGGGGCGTGGTGGACGAGGTAGTCCGATCGTGTGGTCGTACAGGTGCCAGGCGGGTACGCGCAGAGCGCCACCGCCACCGCCGTCTCCGGTCGCGAGTAGTTGCCGCCGCCGGAGCATCAGGCGGAGATGACGGCCTGCGTCGGTCGCGACGTCGTGTCCGAGGTCGAGGAGAACTGCCCGCGTACTCTGATCGCTTCGGGTCACGGCATCGGCTTGGTGGCCGTTCACCGCGGCATCGAGCTCGACGGTCGATCCGGGTTGGCTGGACAGCAGGGTGTACAGCCGTTTCAGCAGTTCGTTGTATCCGTCGTGGTCGGCTCGGTCGGGCGCCTCCGTTGACGCAGAGGCCCGGAACAGGGCAGCGCCGATTCCGCCACGTTGCTGCCAGAGGCCGGCATCGCCAACGACGATCAGGTGTGAGCGAGCACGGGTGATGGCGACGTTCCACAGGTTGAGCTGTCGGTCGATCCAGCCGATCGCACCGGGGTGCATCCCCTCACCCGCGACCAGGGAGAAGATCACGACGTCGCGTTCGCCACCCTGGAAGGTGTGGACCGTTCCGGTGCGGACCCGCTCCGGATCGTAATCACGGAGGCGCCGCTGCAGCGCTTCCTCCTGGGCCTTGAAGGGGGTGACCACCCCGATGGATGCTTCGGGAGGCAGATCTTGGAGCAGGCTCCGGACGAAGCTCGCCACCTTGGTGATCTCGCCCTCATTGACCCAGGAGCTACCCGAGCGTGGCCTTGCAGCCGGAGCTCTGACATCTGACCAGAAGAGCGCTGGTCGGTCCAGCGACGGGCGCGATCGGACGTCAGTGAGAACGGTCAGCTGGCCGTCGTAGAAGAGACGGTTGGAGACTGCGGCGATCGCTGGATGGCAGCGGAAGTGCTCGTCCAGGAGCATGCTCGTGCCTGCGGCCCGCTCTGCGGCGTGGAAGGCACTGTGTCGCCGGTAGGCGAGCTGGTGGCGCTCGAGCCAGTCCGAGCGTAGACCGCTTCCCCGCCGGATCACCGATTCGTGCTCCGGGCCGATCTTGGCGATGTGCGGAAGTTGCATGGCATCGCCGATGATCAATGCTCGACGTGCCCGAAACAGCAGGGGAAGTACATGGGGGATGGCACACTGGCTGGCCTCGTCGACGATCACCAGGTCGAAGAGGGCGGCATCCGGCGGGAAACGCCGGGCAGAGAGGCTGGTCACCGCCCATCCTCGAACCGAGGGCAGCACGGACTTGACCGCGGGCCAGTCACTCCCGCTGGCGTCGCGAGCGGTCAGCAAACCCATGATCGCCTGCCGCCCGGTACGGGCCGCCGTCCGTACCGCGCTGTCGAGCAGTATGCCGCTGGCCGAGCGCACCCCTGACTCGACGTTGTCGAGTTTCTCGGTCAGCAGGGCGTCGTCCAGGACGGTCGATGTGCGCTCGCGTCCTCTGCGCCAATCCTGTTCGGTCGTGGCGAAATCCGCCAGAGCAGAGCAGACTTCGGCGGTCGGCCGCCCGGCGGGCGCGATCCCGACCCGGCGCAGCAACCGCTTGCGGCGCCTTTCGCCGAAGAACCAGGCACGTGCCAGTCCTGCAGCTTGACGGGCCAAGCGCTCCGGATCGTCAACACCCAGCAGCTCGACCAGATCGCGGACCGGGGTGCCGAGTCGATCAGCATGCTGTTCTCGTGCCTCGCCAGTCCGGCGCAATGCACGCTCGGCGCTTGCGATCCGGGCGAACTCCTCCTGTAGCTGGGAAAGTTGGTCGGCCGCGACGTCGACCGCCAACTCGGCGGTCTTGGTATTGCGGTCCGGCGCGGGAACCTCCAGCAGCTTGCGCAGAGTCGCGGCTTCGATCTCCCGGTAGTCGACCTCACGCCCGGTCGACCCGGTGCGCACGACGCTTCCCGGCGAGTGCTGTTCGCAGCGTCGCCAGACCTCGTCCACAGCCTGGTTGTTGGTGGAGGCGATCAGCACCCGCTCGCCAGTGGCCAGGGCCGTGGCGACGAGGTTGGCCACCAACTGGCTCTTGCCGGTACCGGGGGGTCCGGTGGCCACCGTGAGTCGACGCGTCATCGCCGACCGCAGTACGGCTGACTGCGCCTCGTTGGAGGGCAGCGGTGTCACCAGCCGGACCGATTCAGGCTTCCGCTCGTCGGACGCGGAGCGCTCTTCGGGTATCGGGGAGAGCGCTGCGAGCGAGGTCCGCCCGATCTCGGAGATCTTCTTGGCGATGCTGTCGAAGTCGGCCAGCAGCTTCTTGGTTGCCTTCGAGTCCCGGGGTGCCAGGAAGAGCACGGCGGAGTTTCGTGCACCATTGCCTGGTGTGCGGATGTCGATCCGGTCGGCCAACTGATCGGGGCGAGGCTCTTGGACGCAGGGAAGCTCGTACTCCTGCATCAGGAGATTGTGGACGTCCACGGCCATTCGGTCATGCTGCCCCGCGTGCCAGGTGGGCTGGTAGGTCTCCGAGAGTTCTGCGGCTTCCTCTTTGCCGAGCCATTCCTCGGCGAAGCGTGGATGCGGGACGACCGGCCCGTAGGGCTTCAGGCGGGGGCTGCCCTCGTGGTGCACCACCTCGACTCGGCGCACCAGGAGCGGAGCGAACTTCGGGGCGGACCAACTCCTGCCGTTGCGCGGGCCGTTGATGAGAACAGCGGGGTAGCCGGCCCAGAGGTCGGCATCCTGGGCTGCGGCGGCCTCGATCAGGTCCGCAGCCTCGGAGGGTACTTCGGTGCAGTCGTCCTCATCCAACTCGCCGGACAGCAGGCGCTCTGATCCGGTGAGGCAGACGTACGAGGTGCCGTGGTCGTGAACGGACATGAGCGGAGTGTCTGCCTCGTCCGACAGCACGCACTCCCGGTAGTAGGTGAGGAGTTCGGGCCAGCCTGGCTGGCTCCGGCCCGGCGTTGCCGCCTTGGGGCTCTGCGTGGTCGAAGGAGTCTGTGAGGGAGCCCGCCGGGTGAAGGGTGCGAGTCGCGGAGCGCTGCCGACAGGGCAACTGGCGAGGATCATCCGATCGTCGACGCCTTGGGCTGAGTTGACCGGAATCTGGCTTGACCCCTTGGCGCGCATGCGTCGGTTGACGTAGTCGAATAGCTCGCCAACGGAGACTTCGCCGGTCCCGCTCTTGCTGACCTTGCCGGTCCGCAGGGCTTCGACGACCTCCGCAGTGAAAGCCGACGGCTCGACTGCGCCATCGGTCTGGGCGCCGCTGTAGGAGTCCTCACCCGCTCGTGAGGATGAGAGCACATAGACGCCGTGGCTGCGCAGTGGTGCGTCCTCGCCGGACTTCGCGGCCGCAGGAGCGGACCGATCCGTTGTTCGCAGGCCGACCGCGAAGCCACCGCTCCGGCAGCAGTCGATCATTACGACCTTCTGCCTCGCCCAGCAGGCTTCCAAGCGCTCGTTGACGAAGCCCGCACCGACCGCGGTCGCGGCGACCCGGTCGTAGTCGGTGTCCTTGGCTACGAAATGGAATTCGCCGCCCGCGCTGGCGGAGAGCCTGGTGCCGTGACCGGAGATGTAGAGCAGCGCAAGTTCGTCCTGATCACAGCTTTCGAGGAACTCGCTGATCTCGTACTGCATGTCGTCCGCGGTGAGGTCGGCGGCCGTCTTCACGGAGACGAAGGCGCCGATGCTGCGGTGCTCGAGCACTTGTGCCAGGTGCCAGATGTCGGCCTGGGTGGACGGCAGGGAGCCGAAGCGGCCGTCATCGTAGTTCTCGTTGGCGATCAGCAGCGCGCGGCGGCGCACCAGGCGGGTCACTCCTGTTCGCCTTCAGGAGCGACCGGTTCGTCGGCATGGTCGAGGAAGGCGCGAATGATGCGCTCCTGCGCGTCGTCGGGGCGACCGGTCACGGTGATTGACCGGTCTCCTTCGGTGATCGCCACCTTGCGGTGGCGGTCCTTGGCGCACCATTCCTTGATCAGCTCGATCAGGACACGCGAGGCCGGCCTGACCGCTGCAGCCGCAACGCCAAGCGCGGTGATCTCCGAGACCACTCCGCCTTTACGGCCGTCATGCGTGGGTGCGCCTTCCTCGGCGGTCAGGAACGTCGTCTCGGCGGCACCAGCCCGGTGGAGTGCGTCTTGCAGATCCCGGGTGAGGCGTTCCTGGCGGAGCGTGTCGCCGTCGGCGAGCACCTCCAGCCGCCACAGCGGTTGCTCCTGACTCACGCTGTCCCCCTTGCTCGATGCCGGCAGGCGACTTGACGGGCTGAGGACAGGTTACGCCGACGGTTCATTCTGGGTGATCAGCCGATCACTGGCTGATCCGCCATCGACGTCCAGAGCCAAGCCCTCCGAGGCGTCGACCGTTCTCGACACCTATGCCCCCTGCGGCCCAACGACGAGGGCACAGCGAGGGCGGCGGTGGAGTCGGTCCTCGCCGGAATGCCCTCGTTGTGCCCTGTGGCCGCCTAGCTGACGCGTTTCCGCAGGTCAGCGCAGTGTTCTAGCGGTAGTTGACGAACTGGAGCGCGAAGTCCAGGTCCTTGCCCTTGAGCAGGGCCTGCACGGACTGGAGGTCGTCACGGCTCTTGGAGCTGACCCGCAGCTCGTCGCCCTGGACCTGCGCCTTGACGCCCTTCGGGCCCTCGTCCCGGATGATCTTCGCGACCTTCTTGGCGTTCTCCTGGGAGATGCCCTCTTCGATCGTGGCGAAGATCTTGTACTCCTTGCCGGACAGCTGCGGCTCGCCCGCGTCCAGCGACTTCAGCGAGATCCCCCGCTTCACCAGCTTGGTCTCGAAGACGTCCAGGATCGCCTTCACGCGCTCCTCGGAGTTCGCCTCCAAGAGGATCTTCTCGCCCGACCAAGCGATCGACGCGCCCACGTTCTTGAAGTCGTAGCGCTGCGAGATCTCCTTGGCGGCCTGGTTGAGGGCGTTGTCGACCTCCTGCCGCTCGACCTTCGAGACGATGTCGAAACTGGAGTCGGCCATCTTCAGTGGGCTCCTTGACTGTGTTCATCGGTACGTCGGTTCCATCACTTCCGCGACGGCCCAACCCGGCACCGCCACCGGCCCAGCCTAGTCACCCGCGCCCCCGATGCCCTGATCAATCCGGTGGCGAACCACCCCTCTGCATCAGGTATCGTTTACCCCGTCGCCACGACCCCCGGCCCCCCAGGCCGGCCCGAGGCACATCTCATGGCGGTATGCCCGAGCGGCCAATGGGAGCGGACTGTAAATCCGTCGGCTTAGCCTACCGTGGTTCGAATCCACGTGCCGCCACACCATGAAGAGGCCCCTCACCTGCGCTCGCGCGGGGGAGGGGCCCTTTGGCGTATCGGGGCTCCTCCCGGCTCGCCGTGGGGGTCGGCCCACCGCATTCTGGGTCCATGAGCGAGCCAACGCCGGGGCAGGACCCCGGTCCGGAGCGGAAGGAGCCCCGCGGAGGGCCAGCCGCGGGGCCGGCGCCCGAGCCGCACGGACATGTGCACCCTCCTCCGCCGCGAAGGAGGCGGAAGCGGCCGTGGGTCCTGCTCGCCGCGGCCGTGGTCTTCTTCGGCGGCATCATCGCCATCGCGGCCGTCGTCCGCGGTGACGCGGGCAAGTCGGTCACCGTGAGATACCGCGTCACCGGCACCGCCCGCGACGTGACCATCGGGTACCCCACCTGGCACGACGACACCATCTCGACGACCAAGGTGACGGCGAAGACGCTGCCGTGGCAGAAGGAGTTGACGACGAAGAGTTTCGTCAAGGGCGGCTCGCTCTCCCTGACCCTGGGACCGGGCGGCGGCACGGCGACCTGTTCCGTCGTGGTCGACAACGGCAAGGCGCACACGGCCACCGCGACCGGCCCCTCCGCGACGGTCGACTGCAACGGCTTCTGACCCCCCCACCCCTCCGGTCCCGATCCGAACGCCCGCGGCACGGAAACGCCCTGTCCGGCCTTCAGATGCCGTACGCGCCCGGCGGCACCCCGTGTGCCGCCGCGTACGGGGTCAGCGCGATGACCCCGGTCCCGCGCGAGGGCGTGTCAGGCCCGATGGCGGGTTCGAGGGCGAGCGGGCTCACCCCCAAGGCGCGGGCGATGTCCGGTGCCATCTCGTACGCCTCGTGCGTCCACGTGTCCTCGTCCTCCTCGCTCTCCTGGGCCGGGTCCCATTCGGGCCGCAGGCCCACCTTCGTGCGGTGCTCACGTTCGAACGCGAGGGGCTCGCCGAGGGTCAGCAACTCGTCGTCGGCCTCGCCCGATTCGCAGTAGCGCCGCACCACGGCGCCGCGCTCGGCGACCAGCCAGGCGGAGCCGTCTCCCTGGCCTCCCCAGTAGTACGCCTGGGCCTGGCCGTAGCGTGCGCTCAGTTCGGTGCACAGGCGCAGGACGTCCGCGCTCCGCTCCTCGTGGCACGGGCTGCACCATGCGCCGAGGACGAGGGTCCAACCGTCGAGTTCAGGGGTCACGAAGACCCGGGAGTAGGCGGAGTCGTCGTGGCAGTGGCCGTCGGAGTCGATGACCTCGTGGGCGAGCTTGAAGGTCGCGGGCCTGGGGTCGGTCAGGCCCAGGGCCGCCATGACTCCTGCCTGGTCCCCACTCGGAACGGCGATCCAGTGGTTCCAGCAGGCCCAGATCCCCGTCGGTCTGTCGTCCCGGAGCCTGATCCTGATGAGCCGTTCGACCGCGGCCACGTCAGCGGCGGACAGCGCCGCCTCCCCGCCGATGTCGGCGAGCACGGTCAGCGCCCGCGCCCGCAGCCGGCCCGGTCCGCGCCTGCGGACGTCCTGGAGCAGCGGTACCACCTCCTGCCCGTGGTGGACCAGCAGGAACTGCGCCTTCCTGGCGATTTCCGGGTCCGGGTCGGCGAGCAACGGCAGCGCGGACGGGAGTGCGGTCCGCCCGGCTTCGTCGCATCCCCGGACGCCTTCGACAGCCGCGGCCCGGATGAACGGCTCGTTGCTCGCGAGCGCCGTCCGGTAGTGGTCGAGAGCGACCGGGCCGAAGGAGGAGAACGCGTAGCCCAACCGACTCCGGGACGCCTCGGCAGGTGCCGACCGGAATCCCTGCCACAGTCCCTCCAGCGCCCCGCTGCCGATCCGTTGGAGCACTTCGCGGATCTGCCGCGGCCCCACCGGTGAGTCGCCGTCCGCCAGTTCCCGCACCAGCGGCTCCACCGCCTCCGCGCCCAGCGCCACCAGGGCGTTCGCGGCCGCCTCACGTGTGTCGTCCGACGCGAGGCCCCGTATCGGATCTGTCGCCACTCCGGCCCCCTCTGCCTGCCCGTGATCGTCCCCGGCTTCAGCATCGCGCACGGGTCCGACACTCGGCCGCCACCGATTCCGCCACCGATTCCGCCACCGACTCCGCCACCGATTCCGGCACCGCCGCTGACCCCGATGTCGCTGTGACCGTCGGGGCAGAGGAGACCGGCTCCGACGAGCGCGGAGGACCCCGGAGAACCGGTGCGGCGGGCTCAGAGGCCGGGGATGCCCTCCTGGTCGACCTCGAACCGGCCGGGGCGCCGCACACTCGCGTTCCCGCCCAACTTGCGCCGGCAGTTCTCCCCGAGCCCCCATGCGCGGCTCTCCGCGTCGGACAGCGGATGCCCGCACATGCCGCAGAGCACCACCCGCCGCCCGGCAGCCGCCAGTTCCTCGTCGGTGGCGAGGCCGGGGAGCGGGGCGTCGGAGGGCATGAGGACAGTGTGCGCGATACCCCGGCCGCCGCGGGAATCCGGTCGCGCCGGACGGGTGGTGCCTGGCAGGCTCGGCGGCGTGGATCACGCGGAGGTGTTGCTCATCGGCGGGCGGGCCGGGGTCGGGAAGTCGACGGTGGCGTGGGAGGTTTCGGCGGGCCTGCGGGGAGCGGAGGTGCCGCACGCGGTGGTGGAGGGCGACTTCATGGGGCAGGTGCACCCGGCGCCGGAGGGGGACCCTGACCGCTCGCGGATCACCGAGCGCAATCTGGCGGCGCTGTGGGCGAACTACGCCCGGCTCGGCTACCGGCGCCTGGTCTACACGAACACGGCGAGCGTGCTGCCCGAGTCGGCCGCGATGTTCACCCGCGCGATGGGCGCGGACCTGCGGATCTTACGGGTCCTGCTCACCGCGTCCGACGCCACCGCCACCGCGCGGCTGACGGGCCGCGAACTCGGTTCGGAGCTGGAGCGGGAGGTGGGCAACAGCATCCGCAAGGCCCGCCTCCTGGACGAGCGGACCCCGGCGGACGCCGTACGCGTGGCCACCGACGGCAGAACGGTCCCCGACATCGCCCGCGAGGTGCTCGCCGCCACGGGCTGGATCACCGCGCGGAGTTGACGGGATCACCGCGCGGAGTTGTCGGCGCCGCGCGGAGTTGCCGGCACCGCGTGGAGCTGGCAGCGCCGCACCGCAGGTCTCAGACGGGCGTGCCGCCACCGGTGCTGACGGTGTGTCGGACCTTGTCCACGGCCTTCTGGTAGAGCGCGGAGGCGAGTTGGGGCGAGTCGCCGGCGATCTGGAAGAACGTGTAGCCGACCAGGACCGGGCCGACGCGCCCGAACGCCATGTACCCGTTGACCTGCACGCCGCTCAACTTCCCTTCCATACGCGTCGCCGTGCTCTCGCCGCCGCCGAAGTGGATCGGCTTCAGGGTGAGGGCGAGCCGGGTGCCGCCCTCGGTGAGGGTGAGGTCGCGGCAGGAGGTGAGCGCGGCCTTGGCCCGTGCGTAGACGGCGCCCTCCTTGGCCGACGTGCCCGCGGTCAGCTCTTCGCTCAGCAGCGGCCCGGTCTGGCCGCCGCTGAAGTCGGCCTCCTGCGTCCCCGCTCCGGGCGGCGCTTCCAGCACCTTCACCAGCGCCGGGCAGCCGGAGATCCCGTCGCCGCCGACGCCACCGCCGCCGCCGGTCGAGTCCGCACCGCTCAGCCCGGTGTCCCCGGGGGTCAGCAGCGCCGCCTTCAGCTCGGACGGGCTCGGTGCCGGCCCCTCGCCGCTCCGCGCCCCGGTGGCGGCCCCCGCGGTGTCGGCGGCCACCGTCCCGCCGAGGACGGCCGCAGCGGTGAGCACCGCGGCCGTACACATCAGACGGTTCCTGCGCACCCCGTGTCGACGACGCGTCCCCAGCATGGCGTCTCCCTAGGACTCGGCACCCGGTCCACCTTCCCGGCCAGTGTGCGCCGACCCCCGCCGCACCGCATTGTCAGAGCCCCCGACCGCCCGGCCGCCTGGGTTCATGACACTCCGTGACGGTACGGTCGCCCCGGTCGCCCGGTCGCGGCCACTCGTCTTCTGCCTGACGGCCCCGTCGGTCAGGACGCTGACTTCTCCTGCGCCGCCTTCTGGACGTACTCGTCGGTGTAGGTCTTCGCCAGGTCGATCTTGTGACCCTTGACGGCCGGGTCGATCGCGTTCAGCACCCGCAGTACGGTCTGCGGCGCGTCGGCCGGCATCTGGCCGGTGGGGTTGTACATGCCCATCTCGTTCGCCAGCGCCTGGATGTACTGGTCCTTGCCGCTGCCGGAGTAGAAGTCGGCCGGGACCTGGGCGGTGATCTGCGCGGCCGAGTGCGACTCCATCCACTGGAGCGTCTGGTAGATCGCGTTGACCATCTTCTGCGTGGTGTCCTTGTGGCTGTTCGCCCACGCCGTCTGGACGGTCAGCGCGGTGCCCGGGTACGGGCCGCCGAGGGCGGCCTTGGTGCCGGCGGCCGTGCGCATGTCGGCGACGATCGTGCCGAGGTGCTTCTTCAGCAGGGTCGAGATCGTCGGTTCGGTGGTGACACCGGCGTCGACCCGGTTGTGCTGGAAGGCCGCCACGAAGGTGGGCCCGGCGGCCACGGCCACCAGATGGGTCTGGGCCAGCGGGATGTTGTTGTGGACCGCCAGGTAGGAACCGATGTTGGAGCTGGCCGAACCGAGCGAGGTCACCCCGACCGTCTTGCCCCGCAGGTCCGCCGGGGACTTGAGCGACTTCTCGTTCGCGCGGGTCATCTCGACCATGCCGGGCGCCTGGAGCAACTGGACGACCGCTTCGGTGTTCTTGCCCTTGGCCTGGAGGTCGAGGTTGTGGTCGAAGAACCCGATCATGCCCTGGACGTCGCCCTTGAGCAGCGCGTCGGAGACCTGCGGGGTGCTCTGCAGGTTGTCGATCTTGACGTCCAGCCCCTGCTTCGTGAAGTAGCCCATCCGCTCGGCCAGGATGAGCGGGAGGTAACTCTGGTTCGCCTGGTTCGACAGGGCGATGGTCACCTTCGTCAGGGAGCCCTCGCTCGCCGCGTCAGTGCTGCCGGACTTGTCGTCCGAGCAGGCCGTCACCCCTGTAGCCAGGAACGTCGTCGCGGCTATGAGAACGATCTTCTTGCGCCACATGAGCCTTGCTTTCTTCTCGGGAGCGGACGCGCCGCCGGCCGTCTTCGGCCGTGCCGCGTTCCGCCGGTCATTGCGGGGTGGACATGCGTCAGGGAGTTCACGTCGATCGCCGGGTCAGGCTCCCGCGCCGGACCGCTGCGGGCGCGGTTGCCACCGCAGCAGGCGCCGTTCGAGGAGCGTGATCAGGCCCTCGGCGGCCAGGGCGAACGCGGCGGTGATGACCAGGCCCGCGTAGACGCCGTCGGGGTCGAAATTCGCCTGCGCCTGGAAGATGAGCAGCCCGAGGCCCTGCTGCGCCCCGAGCAGTTCCCCCACGATCGCGCCGGTGACCGCGAAGCCGAACGCGACGTGCAGGCTGGTGGTGATCCAGCTCAGCGCGGACGGGACGACGACCTGCAGGGTCACCTTGGCGTTCCCGGCGCCGAGGATGCGGGCGTTGGCGATGAGGTTGCGGTCCACCTCGCGGGCGCCCTGGAAGGCGTTGAAGAACACGCCGAAGAAGACCAGCACCGCCGACAGCGTGACCTTGGAACTGATCCCGAGGCCGAACCAGATCGCGAACACCGACCCGAGCAGGATGCGCGGTATCGAGTTCAGCGTCTTGATGTAGGGGGCGAAGACGTCGGCCAGGAAGCGCAGCCGACCCAGCAGGATGCCGAACACGACGCCGAGGGTCACGCCGATCCCGAAGCCCATCAGCGTCTCCTGGAGCGTCACCCACACCTGGTCCCACAGCGAGCCCTGCGAGGTGCCGTGGCGTACCCAGTCCCACAACTTCGAGCAGATGCCGGACGGTTCGCCGGTGTAGAACTTGTCGATCGTTCCCGCCGAGGCGAGCCACTGCCACAGCCCGACGAACAGGGCGAGGACGAGGACCCGGGTCAGGTTGACCAGCACGTGGCGCCGCAGTCGTTGCCGCCGGGCCGTGGACCCGGTTCGGGCCTCGCTCTTCGACGGTTCGGGGCGGGCGGTGCGGTCCGCGGCGTCACCTGCGGCATCACCCGTGGCTTCACCGCTCGCGCCGTCGGTCACTTCCTCGACCGCGTCACCGGTCGCGCCCTCGGCCGTACTGGTGGTGTCGGGATCGGCGTCCGCCGTATCGGCAGTGGACCGGGGACCGTGCACGTTCATGCGCTCTTGCCTCTTCCGGCGGGGGTGGGTCAGGCCGCGGTCTCGGGCGTCGCGGTCACGGTGCGGCGGTAGGCGACCTGGACCTCGTCGCGCAGCGATTCCCAGATCCGCTCGTGGAGCTTGACGAAATCGGGGGTGTGCCGGATCTCGCGTGGATTCCTCGGCCGGGGGAGGTCGATCTCGAACGTCTCCTTCACGGTGGCCGGTCCCGCCGTCATGACCACGACCTTGTCGGCGAGCGAGATCGCCTCCTCCAGGTCGTGGGTGACGAACACCACCGACGGGCGGGTCTGGTCCCACAGGGAGAGGAGCTCGTCCGACATGATCTGGCGGGTCTGCACGTCCAGGCCGGCGAACGGCTCGTCCATGAGGAGCACGCGCGGCCGGTTGATCATCGTCTGGGCGAGCGCGACCCGCTTGCGCATCCCGCCGGAGAGCTGGTGCGGGTGGTACCGCTCGAACCCCGTCAGGCCCACCCGGCCTATCCAGTCGGTGGCCTCGGCGTGTGCCTCCCGGCGTGACGCGCCGCGGAAGCGGGGGCCGGCCGCCACGTTGCCGAGCACCGTCTTCCAGGGGAACACCGCGTCGGTCTGGAAGACGAAGCCGACGTCCTTCCCGATGCCGTCCACCGGGCGGCCGTCGATGAGCACCTCGCCGGTGTCCGGCCGGTCCAGGCCGCAGATCAGCGACAGCGTGGTCGACTTACCGCAGCCGGTGGGACCGACGACCGCGGTGAACTCGCCGGCCGCCACCGAGAAATTGACGTCGCGCAGGACATCGTGATTGCCGCCCTGCGGCGTGTTGAAATGTTTGGTCACATTGCGCATCACGATAGGAGGCGTCGTCGGTTGCGGCGATGTGACCGACCCATTGGTGTCTGCACGCTGGGATTCGCTTGTCACGCGAGTGAGGCTGCCAGAACCCGGCGCGGGACAACAACCTCGCCGAACAAGGGTCCACTGACTTAAGCGCGGGCAGGGCGCCTATCTGCGGCTCCTCTCCGCACGACGACCTCCCCGTGTCCGGAGAAAATCCGCAAAGTGTGCTTTCTGTGCATTGTCGACGATGGTTAGACGCGGCGCGTTCTTCGGAGGTAACTTCTAGCGATGACGTTCCGTTATCTCGGCATACCGTCTGAAACCCCCCTTCCGGACCGGCTTGCGCTGCGCATGCTCGTACAGACTTTCCGGCCGGAACTAATGGATCGGCTGGTGGACAAAGCCGAGCGGAGAGAGCGCCGCAGACGGCTGCTGCCCGCGCGGCTCATGATGTATTTCGCTCTCGCGATGTGGCTCTTCGGGACCTCTTCCTACGAGGAGGTGCTCGCCAAGCTGACCGGCGGCCTCCCGGAGATGTTCCAGGACGCCGGTGACCTGGCCTCCGCCGCCGCGATCGCCCGGGCCCGCATGCGGCTGGGCGTCGAACCGCTCAAGGAACTCTGCGCCCACGTGGCCGCGTCGGCCGGGCAGCCGGGACCGCCGGGCACCGAGCGGGTGTTCGCCTTCGAGAGCGTCGCCATGGAGGTGCCGGACACGCCCGCGAACCGGGCCGCGTACGTGCTGCCCGGCGTCGACGGGGAGGCGACGGGCGAGGCGACGGGCGAGGCGACGGGGGACGGCGAGCGCGGCGACGGCGCCGACCGCGGCGACCGGACGAGGAGACCTACGAAGGGTCGCGCCCTGGACGTGTGGCTGGTCTCGCTCACCGAGTGCCGGATGTGCCTCTCCGTCGCCTCGGCGATCGCCCCCAGCCCGGAGTTGGGCATCGAGGGCATCATCGCCGAATGGCCGCACGACCTCCTCGGCGCGGGGGCGCTGGTGGTCGGCGAACGTGAGGCGGTCCCCACGGCGATGTGGAACGCGCTGGCCGCGGCCGGCGCCCATCAGATCTGGCGGCTGGACGGCCGCACCGACACCGCGCGGCCCCTGCCGGTGGTGCGCGCGCTGCCCGACGGGTCGTACCTGTCGAAGCTGCCGCCGGACGGCCGGGCCGCGGGCGCGGAGCCGGGTGCGGAGTTGGGGGCGGAGTTGGGTGCGGGGGCCGTCGTCCGCGTGGTGCCGTGCGGACCCTCCGCTTCCGCTCCCGGCCGGTCGCGGGGACCGGCCGGGAGTGCTCCGGTGCTGGTCACGTCGTTCCTCGACGATTCGGTGACGGCGGGCGAGATCACGGCCCGGCACGAGAGTGTGGCGGAGATGTGCCGAAACGGTGTCGGCCGGTTCGCCGATCAGATCGCGGGGCTGCGGGTGGTATTGCGGTCGAAAAGTCCCGAACTCGTCCGGCAGGAAATATATGCGATGCTCTGCACGTATCACGCCGTCGGGCACCTGCTATCCCCGATGCATTCGGCGGACCAGCTTTCGGTCGAAGCGCGCGGACGGACGGTGTGACCGGGGGAGACCTCTTAAGTCAGTAGCGAGATCCTTTGCTCCCGCGGGCGTGCGTGTGCTGCAATGAGGTCCCCGACCAGCGCGCGGAAGTAACGCGCCGGCGACTTGGTGTGTACCTGAGTCGAGCGCTTGTTGTGGTGAACCGAATGACCGAGCGCCGCCGCGTCATGCTGCGACGTTATGAGGGTTGAGGGTTAGTAAATGGAAGACCAGGGGCCTCGCGAAGCCGGCTATCCGTTGACGTGCGGGGACCGCTTGGCGCAGCACAATGTGGCGATGCCGTGACAACGGCACGGAGATCCCGTTCCGCTTCCGCACCGAAGTGGATCACCGCCACCGGCGGAAAGGTCCTCGCCCGGCTGCACGTCAAGCGCCACCTGGGCGACTGGCGGCTCCGCAGCCGCATGCTGGTCCTGGTGCTGGTCCCGCTGATCGCGATCATCCCGCTCGTCGGTGTGCGCGTGGTCTCCGAGGTCGGCAGCCTCCGGTCCGCGGCGCACATCCAGGGGCAGACGCAGCTCGCCCGGCAGATCTCCACCCTGGTCGGCGCGCTCGACGACGAGCGCGACCTCACCGAGGTCGCGCTCAACGGGTCGGGCGTCGCCCGGGACAAGGAACTGACGGCGGCCCAGCGGACCACCGACGCGCAGGTGCGGGAGTTCGACGAGAGCCTGCGCCGGCAGCAGGACAGCGTCGACGCCCTGCCCGCTATGGTGCGCCAGCTCGGCGCGCGCGGGGAGGCCCGGCTCGGTGACCTGAGCCCGCTGCGTGCCTCCGCGCAGGGCCTCGCGGCCGGCGCCGGCACGCCGACCTTCAGCGCGTACAGCACGATCATCGGCGACCTGCTCGACTTCAGCGACCAGCTCGCCGCGGTCAGCTCCGATCACACGCTCGGCAGCCTGGTCGCCACGCTCTCCTCGATCGAGCAGATCGAGCAGCAGACGTCGAGCGAGCGCGGCTACCTCGTCGACGTGCTGGACAGCGGCGGCTTCACGCTGGAGCAGAAGGAGAACATCGAGCAGGCGCAGTTCGAGACGGCCGGCGACGCGCTCGCCAACAACGCGCCGACCTCGCTCCTCAACCTGTACCAGTCGACGGTCAGCGGCGACAAGGTCGGTGCGGCCGACGGCACCGTCCAGGCGGTCTCCACCGCCGCGCAGGAGGACATCCCGCTCGCCGACCTGGGGATCAGCAAGGCCACCGCGTTCAACCAGCTGACGGACAAGCTCGACGCGGTGCGGATCGTCGAGCGGCAGGCCGTCGCGGACATGAACGACCGCGCCTCGCACCTGCTGTCGGCCGGGCGGACCCAGCTCTACGAGAACATCGCGATCATCGTCGCGGTGGTCGCGCTGTCCTTCCTGGGCGCCCTGGTCCTCGCCAGGTCCGTCGTACGCCCGCTGCGCCGGCTGCGCGTCTCCGCGCTGGACGTCGCGGACAACCGGCTGCCCGAGGCCGTGCGCCGGCTTCGTGACGTGGAGCCCGCGGAGACCGACGAGCCGGTGCAGGTCCAGCCGATCGAGTTGCAGACGCAGGACGAGGTCGGCCAGGTGGCGCGCGCCTTCGACCGCGTGCACTTCGAGGCGGTCCGGCTCGCCACCGAGCAGGCGAGGATGCGCAGCAACGTCAACGCGATCTTCACCAACCTCTCGCGCCGCAGCGAGAGCCTGGTGCTGCGGCAACTCCAGCTCATCGACGACCTGGAGAACAGCGAGCAGAACCCGAGCCAGCTCGCCAGCCTGTTCCAGCTCGACCACCTCGCGACCCGGATGCGCCGCAACAACGAGAACCTCCTGGTGCTCGCCGGCGAGGAGCAGAGCCGCCGCTGGAACCAGCCGGTGTCGCTGTTCGACCTGGTCCGCGCCGCCACCGCCGAGGTCGAGCAGTACGAACGCGTGATGCTGTACGAACTGCCCGACGTGGCGGTGGCCGGCCATGCCGCGACCGACGTCGTCCACCTGGTGGCCGAACTCATCGAGAACGCCACCGCGTTCTCCGGCCCCGAGACCCAGGTGCTGGTGGGCGCCAAGATGCTCACCTCCGGCGATGTCGTGCTGGACATCGCGGACGCGGGCATCGGCATCCGGCCCGAGGAGCTGAACCGGATCAACCGGCGGCTCGCCGAGCCGCCCGTGCTCGACGTGGCGACCTCCCGCCGGATGGGTCTGTTCGTCGTCGGGCGGCTGGCGGCCAAGTACGGCATCCAGGTGCGGCTGACCGGGTCCGGCCGGACCGGCCTCAACGCGCTGATCCGGATACCGCCGGCCCTGCTGCTGCCGGTCAGCGAGATCGACGCGGGCATGGGGCCGGCGTTCGACCAGGCCACCATGCGCCCCGGCCCGTACGACCTCCCCGAGCCCGGCACGCTCCCCGCCCGGGGCCCGTCGTCGGCGGTCGGCGACCCGCGGTTCGGCGACCCGCGGGCCACTGACCCGCGGTTCGGCGACCCGAGGTTCGACACTTCCTACGGTCCGGCGGTGGAGACCGGTGCGGGCGCGCGGCGCCTTGAGGAGGCGCCGTCCGGGCGCCACTCGGGTCCGCCCGACGGCGGCTTCCCGTGGTTCAACGAGGAGGAGCAGGCGGCGGGGCAGTCCGGCCACGGATTCTCCTGGTTCGCGCAGCCGGTCGAGGAGCACCCGCTGCCGGGCGGTATGGACGGCCGGCCGGCGATGGAAGGACCTCCGCAGGCCGGGTCCCACGTGGCGGGCAGTCACACGGCGGGCACCCACGCGGCGGGCGCCCGTATACCCGACGCGCCGCAGGCCGGCCGGCACGCGTACCCGGACCCGGCGCCCGGCGGCCACGGGTCCGAGCGGCTGCCGATCTTCGAGTCGACGAGGTCGGGGTGGCCCGGCCCGGAGAGCGGCCAGGGACAGCCGGACCGCGGGCAGCCGACCCGTGGCCTGCCGGACCCCGGCCGGCCGGCGATGGGCGGGCCGCAACCGGCGCAGCCCGGGCCCGCCCCGCTCCCGCAGCGGCCCCAGCCCCAACCCCCGCGGTCCGCGCAGCCCCAGCCGCAATCCCAGCCGCAATCCCAGGCACAGCCGCAAATCCAGCAGTCCGCGCAGCCCCAGCCCCAGCCGCAGCCTCCCCGGGACGGCGCCCACCCGTCGCCTTCGTGGGCGCGGCCCGACACCAGCCCGCGCCCCGGGGCCGGCGGAGAAGCCGGGCCGTCGACCGGCGGTTCGGTGGTCGGAGGTTCGACCGCTCAGGGACTGCCCCGGCGCGTGCCCTTCGGCAACCTCGCCCCCGGCGCGGGGGCACGCGACAGGGCGGCACAGCCGCACGCGGCGCCGGTCGCACCACGCCAGGCCGACCTGATGCGAGAGCGGCTGTCGAGCTTCCACCAAGGCGTCAGGCGAGGGAAGGACGGCACCGAGCGCGGCGACGGGTCCGAGCGTGACGACGGGCGCGGCCGGTCACCGGGCGGATCGGGTCCGGTATGAGCGGGTCGCCGTCCCCTCTGCCCGCAGCGCCCTCGGCCGATGTCCCCCGCAGCATAGGAAGCAGCCACACCCATGAGCGATCTGAGCACCGAAGCGCAGAACCTGAACTGGCTCATCGCCAACTTCGTCAAGCAGGTGCCGGGGGTCGCGCACGCGGTGGTCGTCTCCTCGGACGGAGTCCAGCTGCTGGCCTCGGCGTCCATGCCCAAGGACCGGGGCGACCAACTCGCCGCGATGGCCTCGGGACTGGCGAGCCTGACGCAGGGGGCGGCCACGCTCTTCGAGGCCGGCGCGGTCACCCAGACCGTGGTGGACATGCTGAACGGTTTCCTCTTCCTGACCTCGATCAGCGACGGCTCCGTCCTGGTGGTGCTCGCCGCGCCCACCTGCGACATGAAGGTCGTCGGTTACGAGATGACCTTGCTGGTCGAACGGACCGGCGACGTGCTCACCCCCGCCGTGCGCCGAGAACTGCAGAGCGCGCTGGCCGGCTGAGGCCCGGCGCGATCAGCCGTCCGCGTCACACCCGGAAGGATGTGCGTTCGTGAGTGCAGACCGCAGGCGCAACTCGTCGCCCTTCGTACGCCCGTACGCCGTCACGCGCGGACGTACCACGGCGCGGACCGACTTCGCGCTCGAGGCGCTGGTCAGCACCACCGCACGCGCCTGGGAGAACGGGGTACGGCTGTTCCCCGAGCAGCAGGCGATCTGCCGGCTGTGTCTGAACCTGACCTCGGTGGCCGAGATCTCCGCGCTGCTGCACATCCCGCTCGGCGTCACGCGCGTCCTGGTGGGCGACCTGGCCGAGAGCGGCCTCGTCAACGTCCAGCAGCCGGGCCACGAGGGGGGACGGCCGGACGTCACCCTGCTGGAGAGGGTGCTCACCGGCCTGCGCGGCCTGTGAGTTCCCGCCCGTCGCCCACCTTCCCGGGCCACGCGACAACCTAGGGAGTGCCATGTCCCAACTGCCCGAGCTCGCGGTGTCCTTCGGTGCCGCGGCGCAGGACTACGACCGCTACCGGACGGCGCCGCCGGCCCAGGCGCTCGACTGGCTGCTGCCCGCGGACTGCGCCTCGGTCCTCGACCTGGGCGCCGGCACCGGCCTGCTGACCCGTCAACTCGCCGACCGCGCCGCCGAGGTCGTGGCGGTCGAACCCGACGCCCGCATGCGCGAGGTGCTGGCCGCCGCCTGTCCGCGGGCGACGGTGCTGGAGGGGACCGGCGAGCACATCCCGCTGCCCGACGCCCGGGTCGACGCGGTCACGATCTCCGCGGCGTGGCACTGGATGGACCCGGCGGTCGCGCTCCCGGAGATCGCCCGGGTGCTCAAGCCGGGCGGGACACTCGGCATCCTGTACACGCGCCGGGACCGGCGGGTGCCGTGGCTCAACCGCCTGGACGCCTACGTGCACGACGAGATGGGGACCGACGACCGGGTCGGCGACCTGATCGGGCGGATGAACGACGGGCCGTGGCTGCCGGACGGCGTGCCCTTCACCGAACCGGAGCCCCACGCCGACACCTGGACCGCCGCGATGAGCGCCGAGGAGGTGACCGCCATGTTCGCCACCTACAGCAGGTTCATCGCGCTGCCGGCCGACCGGAAGCGGGAACTGGCGGCCCGGATCGAGGCGAAGGTCCGCGAGACGGCGGAGATACGGGACGACCTGGTCCGGCTGCCCCTGGTCTGCTACTCCTGGCGCACCCGGCGGACCGGCTCCTGACGCGCGGACCCTTCCTGGAGCGCGCACCGTCCCCCTGACTCAGGGACCCTCTCCTGACTTAGCGGGGCTCCGGACCGCGTGACCCGGCCCCTTACTCCCGCCGACTCCCGGTCCCGGCACTAGCTGCCGGACGCCACCGCGCGCACCGCCTCCGCCACCGGGTCGGGCCCCGCGATCAGCTCCAGGGTCAGCCCGGCCGTGCCCGGCACCGTCAGCAGCTCCGCCAGCACCGCCGCCACGTCGTCCCGCGGCACCGAGCCGCGCCCGGTGGACGCGGCGAGGTGGACCCGTCCGGTGCCGCTGTCGTTCGTCAGGGCACCCGGGCGCAGGATCGTCCACTCCAGCCCCTTCCGGGCCCGCACCGCGTCGTCCGCCGCGCCCTTCGCCCGCAGGTATGCCGTGAAGACCGGGTCCACACCGGTCGCCTCCGCGTCCGCGCCCATGGACGAGACCACCAGGAAGCGCCGTACCCCGGCCCGCTCGGCCGCGTCCGCGAGGAGCACGGCGGCGCCCCGGTCCACCGTCTGCTTGCGCTCCGCCCCGGAGCCCGCGCCGGCGCCCGCCGCGAACACCGCCGCGTCGGCGCCTTCCAGCACCGCCGCCACCTGCTCCAACGTCGCCGACTCCAGGTCGAGTACGACCGGTTCCGCGCCCACCGCCCGCAGGTCGTCAGCCTGGGCGGCGTTCCGGATCAACCCGGCCGCGCTGTCCCCGCGCCCGCTCAGCAGCCGTTCGAGCCGCAGCGCGATCTGTCCGTGTCCACCAGCGATCACCGTACGCATGCCGCGACGCTACGCCTCGCGGTGCGCCTGACGCGGGAGGTCGAGGGTCGCGTCGCCCGCCGAGTCGCAGTACTCGCGTACCGCGCTGGTCCGGGAGACCACCCGGCCGCGGTGGATCACGATCCGGCTGTAGGCGAGCGAGAGCACGCCGGCCAGGCTCTCCCCGCGCACCGCGAGCAACTCGGCCGGGAAGCCCGCCTCCACGCGTACCTCCGGCAGCCCGAGCACCGCCCGGGCCTCGGCGCTCACCAGGTCGTACGCCCGCGGGGGAGGGCACTCGCCGTGCGAGGCCAGCAGGTAGGCCGCCTCCAGCGGGTCGCCGCGGCCGACCGGGTTGGCCAGGTCGCAGAGCGCGCCGCTGCCCGCGGTGACCCGTACTCCCGCCGCGCGCAGCGCGCGGACGGCGGTGAGCGGCGCCAGCGGGCGGACGGAGGCGGCGGCACGGGCGGCCGGGGTGTCCGGCGCGGGCGCGCAGCGGTCCAGGGCGCCGCAGCCGCCCTGGGGGAGCGCGACGACGGAGACGCCCGCGGCGGCCAGCCGGTCGGCGGTGCGCGCCACCCCGTCAGGACCCTGCGCGGCCAGGCCGTGGCAGGGGCCGAGGGTGACGCCGGGCCGCAGCCCGCCGGCCATCGCGGCCAGCCGGGCCATCCGCGCCGGGTCGTCGGCGGCGGTGTGCAGGTCGACCGGCAGCCCGAACTCGGCGGCCAGCGCCAGCACCGCCTCGGTGTAGCCGCTCGGGTCCGGGTCGAGGTCCGGGCAGCCGCCCACCGCGGAAGCGCCCATCTTCAGCGCGTCCCGCAGCATCGCCAGGCCGTCCGCCCCCGCGGCGCCGGTCAGCACCCTGGGCACGGCCACCGCTTGCACGTCGAGCAGCCCGCGCAGCGACTGCCGGGCCTGGAGCACCGCCTCCAGCGAGCGCAGCCCGCGGACGTCGCCGATCCGTACGTGGCTGCGCACCGCCGTGGCGCCGTGGCCGAGTTGGAGCAGCGCGGCCTCGGTGGCGCGGCGCTGGACGTCCTCGGTGTCGCCGGAGGGCGGGCCGCCGGCGGTGAGCGCGAAGTCCAGGTGCGCGTGCGGCTCGGCGGGCGCGGGCAGCAGGAGGTAGCCGCGCAGGTCGATCCGGGCACCGCGCTCGATCCGGCCGCCCCGGTCCGGACGGTCGGGACGGTCGGGGGTCCGCTCGCCGCCGAGGCCGCCGCCGCGGTCGGGGCGTTCCGCGGACACGGCGAGGCTGCCCGCGGTGCCCACGGCCTCGATCCGCGAGCCGCTCAACCGGACGTCTACGGTCCGGCCGTCGGTGAGGCGGGCGCCGCACAGCAGCAGGGTGGCGGTCTCCGCGGTGGTGCCGCGGGAACTGTCGGTCATCGCGCTCCTCCGGTACGGGCCTTGCGAGCGGTGGGAGGCAGGATCACGGGACAGGAAGACGGACGATCATCTGCAGATCACGGAAGATGATCGGTGAGCAGGACATACGGCATGATCACGCACTCCGAGCGTAGGGCGCCGGACGGCGAGGTCCTGGCAGGAGCGCATTAGTCGTACCGGCCGGGGTCGCGCCAAACGTCCTGCGCACGGGCCGATTCACCGGCCGCGCGCCGGCCTGGGCGCGGTACGCGAAAGGGTGCCGACAGGCCCCGGGCGAGGCGCGGTTCGGGTGTCCGCCAGGTCCGATGTGCCCTGCCGGATACGGATTTCACGTATCGCTGCGGAGCGTGTAATGTCTTCCTCGCTCGCCCCAATAGCTCAGTCGGTAGAGCGTCTCCATGGTAAGGAGAAGGTCTACGGTTCGATTCCGTATTGGGGCTCTGATGGATCGCACCCCCGTCGTTTCGGCGGGGGCCGGTTCGTCGAGGCGGCGTAGCTCAGTCGGTAGAGCAAGCGGCTCATAATCGCTGTGTCACCGGTTCAAGTCCGGTCGCCGCTACTCTCCGTAGCCGATTGCGGGTTCGGTCCCTCGATCGGCTACTCTTTCTGTGTTCATAACACCCGTTCGTCAAGGAGCACTCACGTGGCCGCCACCGACGTCCGCCCTAAGATCACGCTGGCCTGCGTGGAGTGCAAGGAGCGGAACTACATCACCAAGAAGAACCGGCGCAACGACCCGGACCGTCTTGAGATGAAGAAGCACTGCCCCCGCTGCAACGCCCACACCGCGCACCGCGAGACCCGCTGACCCAGGCGGTCCCTCTCCCAGTGCCGCCGAGGCGGGGCTGTTCGCGGCAGGCCGCCGGTACCCTACGGTTCCGGCAGACCGCGACTTCGGGCTCCGCAGCGGCGGAAGCCCGGGCCAAGTCCGGCTGAAAGCTTTACCGTGAGGCCGTTCCCGTATTCCGGGGGCGGCCTCACGGCATGTCCCGACCCGCGCCGGCCCCCTCGCGCCGACCGCACTCCCGCCGACCCCATCCGTATCCGGAGGTAACGATGGCCCTCGACCCGTCCTTCGTGGGGCGGAGCTATCCGCCCAGTAGCGTCTACGAGGTCGGCCGGGAGAAGATCCGCGAGTTCGCCGAGGCGATCGGCGACCCGAATCCGGTGTACGTCGACGCCGACGCGGCCAAGGCGCTCGGCCACCCCGACGTGATCGCGCCGCCGACGTTCCCCTTCGCGATCAGCTACAAGGCGGCCGGCGTGGTGGTCCGCGACCCCGAACTCGGCCTCGACTACAGCCGGGTGGTGCACGGCGACCAGAAGTTCTCCTACCGCCGTCCGGTTCGGGCCGGCGACCGGCTCACGGTCACCTCCACGATCGACACGATCAAGTCCCTTGCGGGCAACGACGTCATCGAGATCCGCGGGGAGATCCACGACGAGTCCGGCGAGCACGTGGTGACCGCCATGACCAAGCTGGTGGCCCGCGCGGCCGAGCCGGACGACGCCGACGTGAGCGGCAGCGACAAGAGAGGGGACGCGTGATGGCCGCGGCAATCGCCTACGACGACGTCGAGGTCGGTACCGAGCTGCCCGCCCGGGAGTTCCCGGTCAGCCGGGCGACCCTCGTGCAGTACGCCGGCGCCTCGGGTGACTTCAACCCCATCCACTGGAACGAGAAGTTCGCCCGCGAGGTCGGGTTGCCCGACGTCATCGCGCACGGCATGTTCACGATGGCCGTCGCCATCCGTGTCGTCACCGACTGGACGGTCGATCCCGGCGCCGTCGAGGAGTACGGCGTCCGCTTCACCAAGCCGGTCGTCGTCCCCAACGATGACCAGGGTGCCACCGTGCACGTCGCCGCGAAGGTCGCGGCCAAACTCGATGACCGCCGCGTCCGGATCGACCTCGTCGCCACCTCCGACGGCCAGAAAGTCCTCGGCATGTCCCGTGCGGTGGTCCGCCTCACCTGACCCCCGGGCGCCCCCGCCCCTCGGCCGAAGGCCCACCCCCCGATGCCCGGTGCGGTGCCCTACGGGTCCCCCCCGTATGGGTGACGGTTCGTCCCCGGCTCACGGCCGGTGGTGGGTTGCCCCGTTCCCGGGGTGGCCGGGCGCTGCGGAGGAGCCGCACATCCCCAGGGGCGCGGGGAACTGCGCGACAAGCCCACCACCGGCGGGCGGGCAAGCACGCACCGCACGGGGCACCCACCCAGAGCCGGCGGTCAGACGAGGACGAGGCAGCCACCCCGCAGGGGACCACACGGAACCACGACGGCGCACCCCACCCGCCGAGTTGACTGGTAAGTGATTGACCACTAACTTAGTCCCCATGGCAAGGATGAGCGCCGAAGACCGACGCGCCAGCGTCATCAGCGCGGCAATGAGCGAGTTCGCCCAGGGCGGCTACAAGGGCACGTCCACCGAAGCGATCGCCCGCCGCGTAGGCGTCTCCCAGCCGTACCTGTTCCGCCTGTTCCCCAACAAGCAAGCCATGTTCATCGCGGCCGCCGAACAGTGCCTCACCCAGACCCGCGAGGTCTTCGCTCGCGCCGTGGAGGACGTCCCCATCGAGGGGCGGCTGCCCGTGATGGCCGCGGCGTACCAGCAACTCCTCCGGGACGACCCGGAGAAGCTGCTGATGCAGATGCAGATGTACGCGGCGGTCGCGGCGGCCGAAGCCGCCGGCGACCACGACTTCGGCTCGACCCTCAGGACGTCTTGGCAGCAGATGTGGGACGAGGTCCGCACCGCGCTGGGCACGGACATCGACGAGACGACGCAGTTCTTCGCGTACGGAATGCTGATCAACACCTTCGTCTCGTTGGGCTTCCCGCCGGGTCACCGGAACTGGGAGGGCTTCTACGTGGAGGCGAGGCCCGAGTGACCGGGGCCGAGCGGGCCCCGGTGCCGGCGGGCATATTTTTTTGACCTCGTAACTTAGTGACCAATAACTTACTATCGAGCGCGGCACCTACTGCCGGCGAACGCAACAGGGGGTAGCACGATGAGTACCGCAGAGCAGCAGCCGCAAGGCCGTACGGAGGCACCGGCACCGGAGGCGAAGAAGGGGCCGGGGCTCGGGTGGGCCCTGGTCATCACGAGCGTCGCGGGCTTCATGGCCGCGCTGGACAACCTGGTCGTCACGACCGCGCTGCCCTCCATCCGCAAGAGCCTCGGGGGAGCGCTGTCGGACCTGGAGTGGACGGTGAGCGCGTACACCCTCACCTTCGCGGTGCTGCTGATGTTCGGCGCCGCGCTCGGCGACCGCTTCGGCCGGCGCCGGCTCTTCCTCGTCGGGATCACCATCTTCACCGGCGCGTCGGCCGCCGCCGCGCTCTCCTCCGGCATCGACGCGCTGATCGCCGCACGGGCGCTGCAAGGCGTGGGCGGCGCGATCATGATGCCGCTCACCCTGACCCTGCTGACCGCGGCCGTCCCGAAGGAGAAGCGCGGGATGGCGTACGGGATCTGGGGCGCCGCCAACGGCCTCGCGGTCGCCTGCGGCCCGCTGATCGGCGGCAGCCTCACCCAGCACATCTCCTGGCACTGGATCTTCTGGCTGAACGTCCCGATAGGCCTGGCCCTGCTGCCGCTGGCCCGGCTGAAGCTGCGCGAGTCCTACGCACCCGACGCCCGGCTGGACTTCCGCGGCACCGTACTGATCAGCCTCGGCCTGTTCGGCATCGTCTACGCCCTGGTCAGCGCGAACGACCACGGCTGGAGCAGTGCCCGGGTGCTGGCCGGACTGATCGGCGGCGGCATCCTGGTGGCGGCGTTCGTCCGGCACGGCTTCACCGCGAAGCGGCCCATGGTGCCGATGCGGATGTTCGCCAACCGCGGCTTCGCGGCGACCAACGCGACCAACATGCTGATGTTCATCGGCATGTTCGGCTCGATCTTCCTGCTCAGCCAGTTCCTCCAGACCGTCGTCGGGTACGGACCCACCGAGGCGGGGCTGCGGATGCTGCCCTGGACCGGCATGCCGATGATCGTGTCGCCGTTCGCGGGCTACCTCGCCGACCGGATCGGCGGGCGGGTGGTCGTCGCCACCGGGCTGGCCTTCCAGGCCATCGGCCTCGGCTGGTACGCGTCGGTGGTCTCGACGGACGTCTCCTACGCCGCGCAACTGCCCGCGCTGATCATCAGCGGCGTCGGGATGGCGCTGTTCTTCGCCCCCGCCACCACCCTGATGATGGGCGCGGTGAAGGAGTCGGAGCAGGGCATCGCCTCCGGCACGAGCAACTCGCTGCGCGAGGTCGGCGGGGCGCTCGGCATCGCGATGCTCAGCACGATCTTCTCCTCGCACGGCGGCTACCAGTCCCCGACGGCCTTCGTGAACGGCATCACCCCGGCCCTGTGGGTCGGCGCGTCGGTCCTGGCGCTCGGGATGGTCGCGGCGCTGTGCAACCCGACGCGTCGGGCGCTCGCCGCGAAGGGCGGGGCGCCGGGCGCGGAGGGCCCGCGGGACGCGGCCGAGCCGGCGCTGAGCGCGCGGTAGCGGCCCTGGCGGGCAGCGGGACACGGAGCCTGCGTTCCACGCGGGGAACAGAACGTTCCTCGCGGGGAACGTAGGCTTTCCGCGTGGATGTCGTGGATACAACGGAGAACGCCCGGCTCGCGCCGCTGACCACCTTCCGGTTGGGCGGCCCGGCCCGGCGGCTGGTGACCGCCAGGACCGACGAGGACGTGGTGGCGGCGGTACGCGAGGCGGACGCGCGCGGCGAGCCGGTCCTGCTGATCGGTGGCGGCAGCAACCTGGTGATCGCCGACGAGGGCTTCGAGGGCACCGCCGTCCGGATCGCCACCCGGGGCGTGGCGCTGCGCGGCACCGCCCTGGAGCTGGCGGCGGGCGAGGTGTGGTCCGACGCGGTGACCCGGACCGTCGAGGCGGGCCTGGCCGGGGTGGAGTGCCTGGCCGGCATCCCGGGCTCGGCCGGTGCGACACCGATCCAGAACGTGGGGGCGTACGGCCAGGAGGTGTCGTCCACGATCACCGAGGTGGTCGCGTACGACCGGCAGCGCGGCGAGGTCGTCACGCTGCCGAGCGCCGAGTGCGCGTTCGCCTACCGGTTCAGCCGTTTCAAGGCGGACCCGGCGCGGCACGTGGTGCTGCGGGTGCGGTTCGCGCTGGAGGACGCGGGCGGGCTGTCGGCGCCGCTGAAGTACGCCGAGACCGCGCGGGCGCTCGGCGTCGAGGCCGGCGACCGGGTGCCGCTCGGCAGGGCCCGCGAGACGGTGCTGGCGCTGCGGGCGGGCAAGGGGATGGTGCTCGATCCCGCGGACCACGACACCTGGTCCGCCGGGTCGTTCTTCACGAACCCGGTGCTGAGCGCGGCCGAGCACGCGGAGTTCCTGGTGCGGGTGAAGGAGCGGCTCGGCGCGGAGGTCATCCCGCCCGCGTATCCGGCCGACGCCGACCACGTGAAGACCTCCGCGGCCTGGCTGATCGACAAGGCCGGGTTCGCCAAGGGGTACGGCACCGGGCCGGCCCGGATCTCCACGAAGCACACGCTGGCGCTCACGAATCGTGGTGCGGCCACCACGGCTGACCTGCTGGCGCTCGCCCGTGAGGTCCGTGACGGCGTCCACGACGCGTTCGGCGTCACGCTGGTCAACGAGCCGGTGTTCGTCGGCACGGCTCTCTGACCGCCGGGGCCTGACCGCCGGGGCCTGGCCACCGGGCCTTGACCGCCCGGGCCGCCCCGTCCTGCCGGTTCCCGCACCTCGCGGTCGTGACGGGTTGCGCGCGCGGCTCTCCCCCCAGAGCCTCGCCTGGGAGGCGCCCCCACGCGCCCCTGAGGGACCCCGGAGGGTCAGGGGGCCGCCCACTGGGTGATGCCGGACAGGAGGCGGTCGCGGACGTCCTTGGGGGCACGGGAGGCGCGGACCGACTGGCGGGCCAGCTCCGCCAGTTCGGGGTCGGAGAAGCCGTGGGCGTCGCGGGCGAGGTCGTACTGGGCGGCGAGGCGGGAGCCGAAGAGGAGGGGGTCGTCGGCGCCGAGGGCCATGGGCACGCCGGCGTCCCAGAGGGTGCGCAGGGGGACGTCCTCGGGTTTGTCGTAGACGCCGAGGGCGACGTTGGAGGCCGGGCAGACCTCGCAGGTGATCCCGGAGTCGGCGAGGCGGCGCAGCAGGTAGGGGTCCTCGGCGGCGCGGACGCCGTGCCCGACCCGCTGGGCGTGCAGGTCGTCGAGGCAGTCGCGGACGCTCGACGGCCCGGACAGCTCGCCGCCGTGCGGTGCGGCGAGCAGGCCGCCCTCGCGGGCGATGGCGAAGGCCCGGTCGAAGTCCCTTGCCAGGCCGCGCCGTTCGTCGTTGGACAGGCCGAAACCGATCACGCCCTGGTCGGCGTAGCGGACCGCGAGGCGGGCCAGCGTGCGGGCGTCCAGCGGGTGCTTCATCCGGTTGGCGGCCACGATGACGGCCATGCCCACCCCGGTGTCGCGGGAGGCGGTCCGCACCGCGTCGAGGATGATCTCGATGGTGGGGATCAGCCCGCCGAGCCGGGGCGCGTACGAGGTCGGGTCGACCTGGATCTCCAGCCAGCCGGAGCCGTCGGCGGCGTCCTCCTCCGCGGCCTCGCGCACCAGCCGCTGGATGTCCTCGGGCGTGCGCAGGCAGGAGCGGGCGATGTCGTAGAGCCGCTGGAAGCGGAACCAGCCGCGCTCGTCGGTGGCGCGCAGCTTCGGGGGTTCGCCCGAGGTCAGCGCCTCCGGCAGGTGCACGCCGTGCTTGTCGGCCAGCTCCAGCAGAGTGGCGGGCCGCATGGACCCGGTGAAGTGCAGATGCAGATGTGCTTTGGGCAGCTCGCGGATCTCGCGTGCCGTCGTCCCTACCTCGCGTGCCATCTGTAGATCCTGCTATACGTCGGCCCCCGCCCGGAACCATTTTCTCCGAACGGGGGCTTGCCCGAAAACGCGAACGGGTGCGAACGGGCACGGAAGGCGCGCGGAACGCGCCCGGAAGCGGAGGGCGCCGAAGCAGCGGACTAGTCGGTGGCCTCGCCGAGCAGCTTCTGAATCCGGGAGACGCCCTCGACCAGGTCCTCGTCGCCGAGCGCGTAGCTCAGCCGCAGGTAGCCGGGCGTGCCGAACGCCTCACCGGGCACCACCGCGACCTCGGCCTCGTCGAGGATCAGGGCGGACAGCTCCACCGAGGTCTGCGGGCGCTTGCCGCGGATCTCCTTGCCGAGCAGGGCCTTCACCGACGGGTAGGCGTAGAAGGCGCCCTCGGGGACCGGGCAGAGCACGCCGTCGATCTCGTTGAGCATCCGGACGATGGTCTGCCGGCGGCGGTCGAACGCGGCGCGCATCTCGGCGACCGCGGACAGGTCGCCGCTCACCGCGGCGAGCGCGGCGACCTGCGCCACGTTGTTGACGTTGGAGGTGGCGTGCGACTGGAGGTTCGCGGCGGCCTTGACCACGTCCTTGGGGCCGACGATCCACCCGACCCGCCAGCCGGTCATCGCGTACGTCTTGGCGACGCCGTTGACCACCAGGCACTTGTCGCGCAGCTCGGGCACGATCGCGGGCAGCGAGGTGAACTTCGCGTCGCCGTAGACCAGGTGCTCGTAGATCTCGTCGGTGAGCACCCACAGGCCGTGCTCGACCGCCCAGCGGCCGATCTCCTCGGTCTCGGCCTCGCCGTACACCGCGCCGGTCGGGTTCGACGGGGAGACGAAGAGCAGCACCTTGGTCCGCTCGGTGCGGGCCGCCTCCAGCTGCTCGACCGACACCCGGTAGCCGGTGGTCTCGTCGGCGACGACCTCGACCGGCACGCCGCCCGCGAGCCGGATCGACTCGGGGTAGGTGGTCCAGTACGGAGCGGGCACGATGACCTCGTCGCCCGGGTCGAGGATCGCGGCGAACGCCTCGTAGATCGCCTGCTTCCCGCCGTTGGTGACCAGGACCTGCGAGGCGTCCACCTCGTAGCCGGAGTCGCGGAGCGTCTTGGCGGCGATGGCGGCCTTCAGCTCGGGCAGGCCGCCGGCCGGCGTGTAGCGGTGGTACTTCGGGTTCCGGCACGCTTCCACGGCCGCCTCGACGATGTAGTCGGGGGTGGGGAAGTCGGGCTCGCCGGCGCCGAAGCCGATCACCGGACGCCCGGCGGCCTTGAGGGCCTTGGCCTTGGCGTCCACGGCCAGCGTCGCGGATTCGGAGATCGCCCCGACGCGGGCCGATACCCGCCGGTCGGTGGCGGACGGTGCGGAGGGTGTGGCGGAGGGAGTGGCTGCGCTCATGACTGCATCGTCCCAGACCCGGCCCGGGCCTGGCACCTGTGTTGGCCGGGCCCGTTCGGCTCTTTCGGGTGCAAGGCGTTCGACGGGGCGGCCCGGACCACGTACACTCATCGGTCGGTGGCCTTCCCGTCGTACCGTTGCGGTACGTTGGGGGTGTCAGCGTAGGGTCGTAGCTCAATTGGCAGAGCACTGGTCTCCAAAACCAGGGGTTGTGGGTTCGAGTCCCTCCGACCCTGCTCCACACGTCCGACGGTGGGCGTGGGCGCAGGTAGCAGACAGAAGCACTCGCCGTACCGCGCGACGGGCGCGGCATGGCCACGACCCGGAGTCAGGTGAGGACGAGTGACTGAGATCACGGACTCCGTTGAGGTCCCTGCTGAGGACGACAAGGAGACCGACAAGAAGCCCCGCCGCGGTGGTAAGCGCGGCAAGAAGGGCCCGCTCGGTCGTCTCGCGCTCTTCTACCGTCAGATCGTCGCCGAACTGCGCAAGGTCGTCTGGCCGAGCCGCAATGACCTGTCGACGTACACCACTGTGGTGATTGTGTTCGTTGTCGTCGTCATCGCGTTCGTCAGCGTGGTTGACTACGGTTTCGAGAAGCTTGTCTCGTACGTCTTCGGATGAGCCTTCCCTCGTAACCGCGGCCCGCTCCGGATTCCACGGCGGCGAGCCGTATGTCCCACCCTTTGAGAAGTCAGGAAGAAGCAGTCACCGTGTCTGACCCGAACGTGCACGATGCCGACGTCGCCGACGAGTCCGTGCAGGACGAGGACTCCGCACTCGACATCGTCGACGCTGCCGACGGCGACATCGACGAGGCCGAGGCTGCGGACCTGGCCGCGGGGGAGCCTGCCGAGCAGGGCGCGGTGCACGACGTGGACCCCGAGGCCCCCGAGAAGGCCGAGGAAGCCGCTGACGACGACCTGGGCCAGGCCGACGCGGTAGCCGCGAACGCCGCCGCTCACGCCGAAGAGGCTGACGACGAGGCCGCGGCCGAGGACGACGAGGCGGAGGACGGCGCTGAGGACGACGCCGACGCCGAGGAGGCCGCTGACGCTGACGCCGACGCTGCCCCCGCCGCCGAGCCGGTCGACGCGGTCGCCGCGTTCCGCGAGGAGCTGCGCACGCTGCCCGGCGAGTGGTACGTCATCCACACCTACGCCGGCTACGAGAACCGCGTGAAGTCCAACCTTGAGCAGCGCGCCGTCTCGCTCAACGTCGAGGAGTACATCTACCAGGCCGAAGTGCCCCAGGAAGAAGTAGTCCAGATCAAGAACGGCGACCGGAAGACCATCCGGCAGAACAAGCTCCCCGGCTACGTTCTGGTTCGCATGGACCTCACCAACGAGTCCTGGGGCGTCGTCCGCAACACCCCCGGCGTCACCGGCTTCGTCGGCAACGCCTACGACCCCTACCCGCTGACGCTGGACGAGATCGTCAAGATGCTCGCCCCCGAGGTGGAGGCCGCGGCCGAGGCCGCCGCGATCGCCGAGGGCACCGCCCAGCCGCGCAAGGTCGAGGTCCAGGTGCTGGACTTCGAGGTCGGCGACTCGGTCACCGTCACCGACGGCCCCTTCGCCACCCTCCAGGCGACGATCAACGAGATCAACCCGGACTCCAAGAAGGTCAAGGGCCTGGTCGAGATCTTCGGCCGCGAGACCCCGGTCGAGCTCAGCTTCGACCAGATCCAGAAGAACTAGCCCCACCCGCCTTCCGAAAGAACCCCCGGCCCACGGATTTCCGTAGCCCGGGGGTTCTTTGGCGTGCGGGGGTTCTTCGGGTGGCGCGTGGGCGGTCAGGACGCGTGGGTGGTCAGGAGGCGTCGGTGGTCAGGACCGGGAGGTAGCCGTCGGCGTGGCCGGTGGCGGTGGGGTGGTAGGACTCCCAGGTCGGGCTGATGACCAGGGAGTGCAGCCAGTCGTCGCCGGAGCACAGCTCGTGGCCGTTGAAGGTGGTGCGCACGTCGCCGAAGGTGAAGCCGTGCGCGGCGGCGCGGGCGGCGATGGTGGAGTCGATCAGGTCGGCGGCCTCGTTGAGCTTGTTGTGCTTGGTCGCACTGAGGCCGAGGCAGAGCGTGTTGAGCTTGTACAGGTGCGGGTAGTCGAGGACGACGACCTTCGCGGAGGGCGCCTTCGCGCTGATCGCGCTGTAGACGGCGTCCAGCCGGCCCGGAAGCGTGTTCTGGATGTAGCTCTCGGCGGTGTTGACCCGGCTGACGCAGGTGTCGTCGGACCCGGTCACGCAGGTGGTGATCACGTCGGAGAAGCCCGCGTCATCGCCGCCGACGGTGACGCTCACCAGACCGGTCGAGGCGTTCAGAGAACCGAGCTGGTTGTTGATCACGTCCGTGGTCACCGCACCGGAGCACGCGGCGAACGTGAACGAGGACGGGCTGTGCGCGCCGGCCCACAGGGCAGGGTAGGCGCTGTTGCTCCGGTGGCAGTCACCACTGGAACTGATGTAGTTTCCGGCGCCGTTGCCGGCCGCGTACGAGTCGCCCAGTGCGACGTACGCCGGTCCGGCAGCTTGCGCAGGGGCCGCCAGCAACATCGCTGCCACCAGGGCGAATGCCACGGCGGCAAGGGCGGTCAGGGACTTGGTCAGTCTCACGAAACCTCCAAGGGCAGGATCGCTGCGACACCTTGGTACCGCGCGGTAGCTTCGCTTGGGAAGTGTCCATGCCAAGAATTCTCCCCGCGTAGACCTGAGTGTCAGTCAGTGGTACCCGAGAAGCAGGTGTGTTGGGGAGCGGCACGTGAGACGCGTGGGGGCGCACTGGGGTGTTAGGGGGTCGTGCTGGGGTACGGGGTTGCGGCAGGGCGATGCCGGGCGCCGTGCCAACGGTTCAGCCTGGAGTGCGAGGTTGTGGGAGTGAGCCAAAACGGGCGCCGTGCCGAGGGTTCAGCCGTCGGTCCGCTGCTTGCGGCGGGAGACCACTTCGGTGAACGACCGCCGGGGCGGCCGCGCGGTGATGTCGCCGCCGCGGGACTCGCCGGCCAGCCGTACCCGCAGGATCGTCGGGCTCTCCGGCTCGGCCGGGCGGATCTTGATCTCGCCGCTGCCGCGTTCCAGCCCGTCGGTGTCGACGACGATCCCCGGCCTGGTCACCAGCAGCAGGTTCCCGCCGACCCGCAGATTGAGGTCCACGTCAAGGGTGTTGTGGGTGATGACCGCGTCCGTGAAGTCGAGCTTCGCCTCGCAGAACATCAGCCGGATCTCCATCCGGCGCGGCACCAGCCAGCGGCCGGCCCGCGAGACGTCCCCGAACCGCTGGTCGATCCGGATCAGCTCGGCGGCCTGAGGCGGCATCCCGTCGGAGGGCAAATCCGCGGTGAGCCGGGCGAGTTCGCCGACGGTGCGCGAGGACAGCGCGGCGTCCAGCCGCTCGTCCAGCTCCTCCGCGGTGATCCGCCCGTCGCCCGCGGCCACTTGGAGGATCTCCACGACCTGGTCCCGTTCCCGATCGGACGCCCGCAGATCCGGTGCCCGTAGGTCCGGCGCCCGCAGGTCCGGCGCCGCACTTCGCCCGGGTACTCCGTCGACGGGCCCGGCTTCATCAGTCATGCGGGCAATTCTGCTGCGCGGGCCGAGGCCAGGGCAACGTACGGCGTTCAGGTGCAGCGGGTGAGTTCCAGGGCGAGTTGGGAGGCGAGGAACCAGGGAGCCGCCTCCCGGTCGCCGTAGGGCATGTACGTGTCCGCGGAGTTGACCAGGGCGCCGGTGGGGGAGGGGGTGACGAAGCCGCCGAAGACGCCCCAGACACGGGGTTTGCGGGAGCGGACGTAGAGGGGCGCCGCGAGGTGGGGGCAGTGGCGTACGGCCAACTCCGCGCAGGGGTGGCAGATCGGCGGCTTCGTGGTCAACGTGCCCTCGATCGGCTCCGGTTCGGCGCAGCCCTCCTCTCCCGGCGGCGCGGCCGGCATCAGAAAGAGCCAGCCCTTGGCCGTACGGTCCGCCGGCCCCCCGCACACCTGGCACAACTTGCACAGCGCGGCGACCCGTTGGCGGTGGGAGCTCATCGCGCGGTAGTCGGGCCGCCCGACCCCCACGGCCTCACCCATCCGGGCCCACAGCACCCCGTGCCCGTCCCGATCCGCGGCGACCTCGTCCTCGTACGCCAACCCCGAACCGTCCGGCTTCACGACCAGCCCCGCGGTGCTGACGGATTCCCCGCTCCAGCGGGCCACATACGGCACGGGCAGTTCCCGGGGCCCCCACGTAAGGAGGGTGGGCGGGGCGGAAGTGGTCGCGGTACGGGGCATGGGTAGCTCCTTTGTGCGAGGGCGACTGGGTGGCTTTCGCGGGGTGCGTGACCTCCGGCCCCTCCAGACTGCGCAGCTTGCGATGGGCGGCGCAACGAAATCCGCTCGTTTCACTGCGAAGTGCATAGTCGGTTGCATATGCTCTACGTGACTCGTTAAGTGCTCTGCGTCAGATTCGTCGGGCTCGCGGAGCGTTCGACTGCACTCACTGCTTGGGGAGGACGACTCATGGCGGCGCCAACAGGGCCCACTGTTCGACGCGTACAACTAGGCGCGGAACTGCGTAGGTTGCGCGAGAAGGCCGGGCTCACCCTGGTCGACGCTGTGGATGGACTGGCCCTGTCAACCACGAAGGTCCATCGTGTGGAGAACGGCCTGACCGCGTTCAAGTCGACTGCCGAACTGCGTCTGCTGCTCGATCGCTACGGCGTTGAGGACGAAGAGGACATCGAGTTCCTGGTCGAGATCCAGCGGGACTCGCTCAATCGCGGTTGGTGGTCGCAGTATCGGAGTGTGCTGCCGTCCGGTATGGAGATGTACGTCGGTCTGGAGGCCGGCGCGCGCACTATCCGGGCATGGCAACCAAGCGTGGTGGTGGGCCTCTTGCAGACCGAGGGTTATGTCCGCGAGATGCTCCAAGCGGCGAAGCCCGTTGAGGAAACGACGACCGAGTTCGTCGAGCGCATGATCCAACTGCGGATGGAACGCAAGGAGCGGCTGATCGGCAGGGCCAACGGCCTGGAGCTGTGGGCCATTGTGGACGAGGCCGCGTTGCGCCGGGTGATTGGCGGACCGGACACGATGCGGGAGCAGTACGAGGAGATCATCCGCTTGACGAAATTGGATAATGTGACGGTTCAGATCCTCCCGCTGGCCAGCGCCACCTATCGCTCCAGCGTCAACTTCACCCTGCTGGAGTTCGGCGATCCGAAACTCACGGTTGTTCAGACCGACGTGCCGGAGGGATCGAACGTCAGCGACAAGGACACGACGACTTGGGCCTACACCCGCAGGTTCGACGCTTTGCGAGCTGGCGCCCTGCCTCCGGGCGAGACGCCGACCTTCCTGCACCGACTAGCCGGAAAGATCTGATCACTATGACGCACCGCACGGCCCCTGACCTCGCGCTCGACGTTGACTGGTTCACGTCGTCCTACAGTCAGGAACAGGGCAACGCCTGCGTAGAGGTCGCCGATCTCGCCCCCACCGGGCAGGTGGCCGTGCGGGACTCGAAGGACAAGGCCGGCCCGGCCCTGCTCTTCCCGACGGAGTCGTTCACCGCATTCGTGGCTGCCGTGCGGGACGGTAGTTTCGGCGCTTGACCGTAGGGCCGGATCTGGCCTAGGTCCGGTGCGTGACCCGCCCTCACACTGTGGGGGCGGGTCATTTCGCATGCGGATCGAGGAGGTCGCGGTGCCGAAGCGCGTTGTTCCAGAGAGCGCCTGGTTCAAGTCCTCCTACAGCCAGGAAACGGCCAACGCCTGCATAGAGGTCGCCGACCTCGCCCCCGCCGGGCAGGTGGCCGTGCGGGACTCGAAGGACAAGGCCGGCCCGGCCCTGCTCTTCCCGACGGAGTCGTTCGCCGCGTTCGTGGCTGCCGTGCGGGACGGTTGTTTCGACGCTTGATCGGAGGGCCGGATCTGGCCTAGGTCCGGTGCGTAGCCCGCCCTCACACTGTGGGGGCGGGTCATTTCGTATGCGGATCGAGGAGGTCGCGGTGCCGAAGCACGTTGTTCCAGAGGGCGCCTGGTTCAAGTCGTCCTACAGCCAGGACAACGGCACCAATTGCGTCGAGGTCGCCGATCTCGCCCCCACCGGGCAGGTGGCCGTGCGGGACTCGAAGGACAAGGCCGGCCCGGCCCTGCTCTTCCCGACGGAGTCGTTCGCCGCGTTCGTGGCTGCCGTGCGCGGTGGGCGGTTCGGCGGCTGAGCCGCTGGGGAAGCACCCCCTCCCTTCCACTTTCCGACAACTGCCCTCCCAGAACAAGACTGCAGTTTTCACGGTCAAACCAGGACACTTGCTCGCGGGGGCGGTGGCACGCGCCGCTTCCGACGGGAGGTGCCGCATGGCAGAGATCTGGGACCCGCACGGCAGCCTGCACCGGATGCTGTGGATCGGGGGAGCGCAGTGGTGCGGGAAGAGCACCGTGTCCGAACTCCTCGCCCGTGAGCACGGGTTGACGGTGTACCACTACGACTACCACGACGCCCGCGGCCACCAGGACCGCAGGGTCGCGCGGCGGCTCGCGCGGGGGGAACCGCTGGGGGAGCGGACACCCGACGAGAGGTGGGTGGGCCGGAGTTCGCGGGAGATGGTCGAGGAGACGCTGGCCGGGTTCCCGGTGCGGTTCGCGTGGGTGCTGGACGACCTGCGCGCGCTGTACACGGGCCGCCCGGCGATCGCCGAAGGCTGGGGGTTGCGGCCGGAGTTGGTCGCGCCGCTGCTCGACTCACCCGGGCGGATGGTCGTGCTCGTCCCGACGGAGGATTTCCGGCAGCACCAGATCCGTACGTTCCCGCGCGCGGGCCGGCTCGGCGTCACGGTCCGCGACCCCGACCGCGCGCAGGCCAACCGGGTCGCCCGTGACCGTATGGTCGCCGAGGACGCGGGTCGCCACGCCCGCCGGCTCGGCATCCGCGTCATCGAGATCGACGGCTCGCTCGACGCAGCGGGGGTGGCCGCGGAAGTGGCCGAGCAGTTCGCGCCGTACCTGGAGCTGTACGCGTAGCGCTGCCGGCCGGTCGATGGCCCGAGGCTGACGTGGTGCCGCCGTGGTGAAGCGGAACGTCTACTTCACGGCGCGCCGTCGGCGCGTTCGGCGAACAGGTGGTCCGCAAGGTGCGCGCGGGCTTTCCGTACGGTCACCGTGTCCTCGGTCGTGGAGTAAGCGTGCGCGCATCCGTGTACACAGGCTTCGGTGTGCGTGAGCCGTGGCCGAGTCCTCCACTGGGTGAGCCAAGGGGCTCGGAATAAGGCTCTCCTAGTCTAGAATGTGTGCCACGCCGTGGCGGCCATCCGGCAGTTCGGCCGCGTTGATCCGCGTGGGCCGGAAGTCGGCTCCGCTCACGGCCGACCGGCACACTGGAGGAGCCTTGAGATCGATGATCGCGCCATCGGAGAATGGTGCGGGCGGCGAGCGGGAGGACCACATGCCTGAGACGGATGCCTGGCGGGAAGCCGTTCGGGAGGCCGCGGAAGAGCTCGGGCACCGTGACCCGGGTATCCCGCGCACCGTCGCCGGCGTCCAGGATGCCCTGCGGCAAGAGCTTCGCGACGAGTTCCTCGCGGAGTTGGGGACGCTGTCCGACGGTGGCCCCTTCGAGGTGTTCCTGGACCACTGGTGGACGCAGGTCGTGGTGGACGCCGCCACCGACGAGCAGGGCCGGGATGCCGCGCTGGATTTCGCGGACCTGGCGGTGTCGCTGCGCATCCTGAGCGACGGGCGTCCTCCGGTGCCCACGGCCGAGGTCGAGGCCCTGATCAGTTCCTTCGGCACGGCGGAGGCCCAGTGAGGTACACGATCATCTGGGAACGTGCGGCCAAGGACGGGATCAACCGACTGCGTCAGAGGGACGGCGACGCGGTGAAGCCGTTCGTCCGGGCCATCAACGGCTTAGCCGTGAACCCGGAGCCACCGGAGAGCAGCAAACTCGGCGGGTCGCGCGTCCGTCGGCTGCGCGTCGGCAGATACCGGGCGACTTACGAAGTCGACGGCGACAGGATTGCCGTTCACCTGGTCCTGGTGGGCAGCGTCCCCGCGTAACTGCCCTTCGGGCGCAGGAGTCAGGGTGGAATCCCGCCTCGGCCCAGCCGCACCCGGGCCGCTACTCCCCGGACGGCCGGCCGAACTTCGCGAGGGCGGCGTCGGTGACGGGGGTGAAGAAGTTGACGAGGTTGCCGTCGGGGTCGCGGAAGAGGAGTGCGCGGTTGCCCCAGGGCATCGTGGTGGGCTCGTTGACGAAATCCGCTTCGTCGATGAAGCCGGCGAGGTCGCGGTAGATGGCGTCCACGTCGTCGACGAGGAACTCGATGATGACGCTGCGGTTGGCGGCGGGCTCGGCGGAGCCGGGGGCGAAGAGGGGGACGGTGCGGGTGCTGCCGATGGCGAGGGTGGCCGCGGAGGTGCGGATCTCGGCGAAGTCCTCGGTGGCCCAGTCGGCCGGTACCCCGGTGACGCGCTCGTAGAAGGCGACGAGGCGGGCGATGTCGTCGGTGATGACGCGGATCGAGACGAGGTTCATGGGGTCGCTCCGTAAGTCGTCGGGTGCCGTCGATGGCGGCGGGTTCGGCACCGGTCGGTGCCCCTGACCACACGCTAGGGCGGATACCGGGCAGAATCCGCCCGCTATCCGGGGGAGAATCGGGGGCATGGCCCGACCCATCGCCCGCGTGCTCACCCTGCTGGAACTCCTCCAGTCCGGCGGCATCCGCACCGTGGGCGAGCTGGCCGACCGGCTCGGCGTGGACGAGCGCACCGTGCGGCGCTACGTCGACCACCTGCTCGACCTCGACGTGCCCGTCGAATCGGTCCGCGGCCGCTACGGCGGCTACCGGCTCGGCCCCGGCTACCGCATGCCCCCGCTCATGCTGAACGACGACGAGGCGCTCGCCGTACTCCTCGGCCTGGTGGCGGGGCGCCGGGCCGGCCTGACCACGGCCGCGGGTGCGGGTGCGGGTGCGGGTGCGGGCGCGGGCACGGCGAGCGAGGCGGCGGCCGGCGAGACCGCGGCGGCCAAGATCCGGCGGGTGCTGCCCGAGCGGCTCCGGGCCCGGCTCGACACCGTGCTCGGCTCCCTCGCCCTCACCGGGCCGGGCGGCGAGGAAGCGGCGGTGCCGGACACCACCATCCTGCTCGCGCTCGCCGACGCGGTGAGCCACCACCGCCCGGTCGCCCTCCGCTACACCACCGCCGGCGGCCGGCGCGGCGAGCGCACCCTGCGCCCGTACGGCCTCGTCGCCCACGCGGGCCGGTGGTACGTCACGGGCGCGGCCGAGCCGAGCGGCGAGGACCGTACGTTCCGGTTGGACCGCATCGCGGACGTACGCGCCCTGCCCGGCGCGTTCGAGCCGCCCGCCGACGTCGATCCGGCCGCGCGCGTGCTGACCGGCCTCGCCACGGCGCCGTACCGGTACGAGGTGGTGCTGCGGATCGCGGGCACCACCGAGCAGATCCGCACCCGCCTGCCCGCGTCCGTGGCGGTCGTGACGGCGCCGCCGACCCCGCCGACCCCGGCGAGCGGCCCGGACGACCCCGCCCACTGGCCCCGCGTCGAGCTGCACGTGGAACGGCTGGACTGGCTGCCCGGCGTGCTCGCCTCGCTCGACCTGCCGTTCGCCATCGAGCGCCCCGACGAACTCCGCGCCCTGGTCACCGCCCTGTCCGACCGCCTCCACCACTCGGCCCACCGCCCCCCGCCCGGGGTGACGTAACGGCATCGCGGCCGCCGCCGCATGGTGCCGGGGCTTACGATTTCAGGGCGCGCCCCGATACCCGCTATCGTGGTGCGGTATGCCTGCTCGCAGGCATGAACACTCTCAACAAGACCCGGAGAGAGCAATGCCTCCCAAGAAGAAGAAGGTCACGGGGCTGATCAAGCTCCAGATCAACGCCGGTGCGGCCAACCCGGCGCCGCCGGTCGGCCCCGCGCTGGGCCAGCACGGCGTGAACATCATGGAGTTCTGCAAGGCCTACAACGCGGCCACCGAGTCGCAGCGCGGCATGGTGATCCCGGTGGAGATCACGGTCTACGAGGACCGTACCTTCACGTTCATCACCAAGACCCCGCCGGCCGCGAAGCTCATCCTGAAGGCCGCGGGCGTGGAGAAGGGCTCCGGCGAGCCGCACGTCAAGAAGGTCGCCTCGCTCAGCCGTGAGCAGGTGCGGGAGATCGCCACCACCAAGCTCCCCGACCTGAACGCGAACGACCTGGACGCCGCGGAGAAGATCATCGCGGGTACGGCTCGTTCCATGGGCATCACCGTCCAGGGCTGACGCCTCGCTCACGGGTACCCGCCGACGCGGCGGCCCGGAGCACCCCCCGGCAGTGAGTGGCAGGGCCTGCTCGGCTCGGACCACGACTCCAAGACAACGTAGGAGCAGCAAGTGAGCAAGCGCAGCAAGTCTCTCCGCGCTGCGGACGCCAGGATCGACCGGGAGCGCGTGTACGCGCCCCTGGAGGCCGTCCGTCTCGCCAAGGAGACCGCGACCACCAAGTTCGACTCGACCGTCGAGGTCGCCTTCCGCCTGGGTGTGGACCCGCGCAAGGCCGACCAGATGGTCCGTGGCACCGTGAACCTTCCGCACGGCACCGGCAAGACCGCCCGGGTCCTGGTCTTCGCGACCGGTGACCGTGCTGCGGCCGCGGAAGCCGCGGGAGCCGACATCGTCGGCTCCGACGAACTGATCGACGAGGTGTCGAAGGGCCGGCTCGACTTCGACGCCGTCGTCGCCACCCCGGACCTGATGGGCAAGGTCGGCCGGCTGGGCCGCGTGCTCGGCCCGCGTGGTCTGATGCCGAACCCGAAGACCGGTACGGTCACCCCGGACGTGGCGAAGGCGGTCACGGACATCAAGGGCGGCAAGATCGAGTTCCGCGTCGACAAGCACTCGAACCTGCACTTCATCATCGGCAAGGTCTCGTTCGACGAGACCAAGCTGGTGGAGAACTACGCGGCGGCGCTGGACGAGGTCCTGCGCCTCAAGCCGTCCGCGGCCAAGGGCCGTTACATCAAGAAGGCGGCCGTCTCCACCACGATGGGCCCGGGCATCCCGCTCGACTCGAACCGCACCCGCAACCTCCTCACCGAGGAGGACCCGGCCGCCGTCTGACGGCAGCCAGGTCGCGCGTCAGCGCGGTAGCCGGGTCCCCGCCCGGCCGCACCAGTGGCACCAACCGCACCACGGCACCACCGCAGCACCACGGCGCCCCGCTCCCCCGGTATCCACCGGGCGGAGCGGGGCGCCCGCCGTTTACAGTGGGGCGCTCACCCGTGACGCAGGGGCACGGGGAGCATGGGGCAACCAGGGGTGGGGACCACGCGATGAGATCAACCACGGCTGTCTGCTGCGCTGTCGCCGCGACAGCACTGCTCGCCACGGCAGGCTGCGGCGGCACCACGCACCACGCGGCGGGGGACCGCCACACGGCCGCGGCCCCCGCGAAGGGCGCGGCGAAGGACACCGGGACCACGCCCCCGGCCGGCGACAGCGCGGCGAGGGCCGCCCTGACGGCAGCGGCAAAGCTGGCGGAGTCGAAGAAATCCGCGGACATCACGCAGACCATCGACCTGTACGGCAAGCGCACGTCGGCGAAGGGCAGTTACACGTGGGGGACCGGCGAGGCGCGTAGCGACACGATGGTCGATGCCGCCAAGGTCGGCTTCCAGAAGCTCGTCCACACCGATCAGATCGAGGCGCGGCAGATCGGCACCGCCACCTACTACCGCATCGACCCGCAGCCCAGCGGCCCGCTCCAGGGCAGGCACTGGGTGAGGATCGACCTGTCGGCGTACCTGGGCGCGGCTGCGGCGAACACCGACGCCGGGGACGCGGCCAAGGGTGATCCGGCCGTCGCGCTGCGCCGGCTCGCGGCCTCCACCGATCTGCGGACGGTCGGACCGGCGACGGTCGACGGCAGGCGGACGACGCACTACCGCGGCCACGTCCCCGCGTCCGCGGCCATGAAGAAGCAGGGCCTCGTGGAGTCGCCGCTCGAGGACGTGTGGCTCACGCCCGACGGCACGCTGGTCCGCGTCCGGCAGGACGTCAGCTCGGTGATCACCACCCTGGACTTCACCAGCTTCGGCGGGGTCAAGGAGATCGCGGTTCCGCCGGGCTGGGACACCGCCGACAGGACCGACGAGGTCGCGGCACAGCGCCAGAAGGCGCTGCACCCGTCGACCCCGGGCGCGACGTCATGAGAACCGCCCGCGCCCTCCCGCTCGCCCTCACCGGCACCGCCGTCGCCCTCGCCGCACTGACGGCCTGCGCCGGATCGAGCAGCCCCGGCAGCCGCGCCCACACCGGGCAGCCGACCGCGGCCACGTCCGCCGCTCCGCCGTCCCACCCGGCTCCCCGACCCGCCTCCGCCGTGGCCGCGCTGAAGCAGGTCCAGGCCCGGCTCGCCCAGGTGCACTCGGTGCGGGAGGACTCCTCCGACGCGTCGGGCGCCCTCAGTTGGCGGGAGAAGGGGGTGAGCGACTGGTCGCACGGCACCGTCGACGACACGGTCGTGACGTTCACCGACTCGGTCGAAAAGGCCGTCCTTCAGCAGTTCGGCGTGAGCCACAGCCTGGAGACCAGGTCGGTGGCGGGCACGAGCTACGTCCGCATCGGGCCGCAGGAGGCGGCGAAGAACGGCGGCCGGACCTGGGCGAGGTCGGCGGGCGGCGTGGGGGCCTTGGCGATGCTCCAGACGGTTCCCCAGCAGGGCGACGCCGGCCCCGCGGGGATCGTGTCGAAGCTGCTGGCGGTGCCCGGCGTGCACAGCGTGGGGACCGAGACCGTAAGCGGTGTGCGGGCGGTCCACTACACCGGGACGCTGACCGCGAAGCCGCCGACCCGCGACGCCGACGGGAAGCGGGTCATGGCCCCGGACACCCTGCATCAGGACATGCAGGCGGCCAACCTCACCCGGGAGAAACTGGACGTGTGGGTGTCGGTCGAGGGGCCGGACAAGGGATTGCCGGTCCAGGAGTCGCTGTACGGCACGGCGCCGCACCACAGCAGCGACACGGTCTCGATCCTCGCCCACTACTCTGGCTTCGGGCTGAAGGTGCACGTGGTCGCGCCTCCCGCGAAGGACTGCGTGGACGCCTTCGCGTTGCGGTAGCCGGCCGCGAACGACCGTACTCCGCCGGGGCCCGCGGTCCGTTCCGTACCGGCCCCGGCGGAGGCGGAGGCGGAGGCGAGGTGCTCCGGGGCGGCGCCGTTCCCGTGCCGGGCGCCTCGGAAACCCTTGTCGAAGAGAAGGATTTGCCCGACGGGCTCCCGCTCCCGTACTCTCAGCACGAAGCCAAAGACCGCAGGTTGTCGTCGTGCCCGTCATCGGGTGGGGCGGCCGAAGGAATCCGCTGAGTGCGGACGGCCCGCGTAGGTGATCGGACCAAGACCTCCGGAAGTGCTGAAGCGCTTTCGTCGAGTTCCGCCCCGTGCGCCTGCGCTCGGGGCGTTTGTGTTGTCGCGCCAGTCACGTCCCCTTCGTCAACCGGGCGGTCCGCAATCACCCGGAAGGAGGCCGAGACTCATGGCGAGGCCCGACAAGGCTGCCGCGGTTGCCGAGTTGACGGATCAGTTCCGCTCCTCGAACGCCGCAGTGCTGACCGAGTACCGCGGTCTCACCGTGGCGCAGCTCAAGACGCTGCGCCGTTCGCTCGGTGAGAACGCCACGTACGCCGTGGTGAAGAACACGCTGACCAAGATCGCGGCCAACGAGGCCGGGATCAGCACGCTCGACGACCTGTTCGCAGGTCCGTCGGCCGTCGCCTTCGTGACCGGTGACCCGGTCGAGGCGGCGAAGGGTCTGCGCGACTTCGCCAAGGACAACCCCGCTCTCGTCATCAAGGGCGGTGTCCTTGACGGTAAGGCGCTGTCCGCCGACGAGATCAAGAAGCTTGCGGACCTCGAGTCCCGCGAGGTTCTGCTCGCCAAGCTGGCGGGCGCCATGAAGGCCAAGCAGTCCCAGGCTGCCGCGCTCTTCCAGGCGCTCCCGTCGAAGTTCGTCCGCACCGCGGAGGCGCTTCGGGCCAAGAAGGCCGAGGCCGAGGCAGAGCAGGGCGGTGCCGAGTAACTCGGCTCGCACAATGACCGCCGCCTGACCCGTATCCGTACGGAGCGGGAGCGGTCGCCGCGGGCCCGATGTATGCCCGCCGACATGTACACCACGGCACCAGCCGAATGAATGGAAGGACGCCATCATGGCGAAGCTCACCCAGGACGAACTGCTCGCCCAGTTCGAGGGCCTCACTCTCATCGAGCTCTCCGAGTTCGTGAAGGCGTTCGAGGAGAAGTTCGACGTCACCGCCGCCGCCCCGGCCGCCGTCGCCGTTGCCCCGGGTGCCCCGGGTGCCCCGGCCGACGCCGCCGAGGAGAAGGACGAGTTCGACGTCATCCTCACCGCCGCCGGTGACAAGAAGATCCAGGTCATCAAGGTCGTGCGCGAGCTGACCTCGCTCGGCCTGAAGGAGGCCAAGGACCTCGTGGACGGCGCCCCGAAGCCCGTCCTGGAGAAGGTCACCAAGGAAGCCGCGGAGAAGGGCAAGGAAGCCCTCGCGGGCGCCGGCGCCTCGGTCGAGGTCAAGTAACACCTCACCGCGCTTCTGCTCCACCCGCCGTAGGGCGGCCACCCGATCGGGTGGCCGCCCTCGGTCGTTTTC